>NZ_LN831051.1:1206267-1507834 GCF_001457635.1 Streptococcus pneumoniae | reverse complement strand
AGAAACACGGGTGTGCTATTCCAATTTCAGGCTACTATAACTGTCATAGATTGCTGAAACAAAGTCTAGGTAAAAGTCTTCATAATAAAAAGACCTCCTATCAAATGTTCAAAAACTTTGATAGGAGGTCTTGTTTCGTGAAAATATTTATCAAATTTTCTATACAAGTGAGCTGTTAGCCAGGTTCTTTCTATTCTTTCAATTTCAATGAATGGATTTTTTACCAATACTCATAACTGGGAATTTTTCTGTGTAAAAATAGCGAGATAGATGGTATTTATAAAACACTCAAGACAGCTAGACTAATATCATTTAAAACATTATCTTCTTTTGAGCGACTGTTGGTTACCAACATAGCTAAATTTCCTGCATTTTCAAATTGATAGGGTTCTGATTTAGCATTCACAACCACCAAGAGGTGTTCTTTGCCGTGAACTTCATAGATAAGGCAGCCGCTATGTTCAATCGCCGAATGCACAAAGACATGATGGTAAATTTCATCATAGCTAGAGTAAGAAAAGGCACCAGTTTTTGTCTTCAATCGGATGACTTGACGGATAAACTCAATACTGTCTTGACGCTCATTAATCAAGTTCCAGTTCACTTGGTTCACACTGTCAGGAGCATTATAGCTATTCATCGCACGCTCTCTATCATCATGGGTCAACTCACCATTTTCACCAGTCGCAACCAGTTTGGTACGACCAAATTCTTGACCGATTTCCATAAAGGCCATCCCCTGCATGAGCAGATTCATGGCTGTGGCAGTTTCGACCTTGCGCATGATTTGCTCTGAACTTTGGTCTGGATGAAGGGTTGCCAATAAATCGTGAAGATTGTAATTGTCATGGGCTTCTACATAGTTAAGCACCTGATTTGGATGTGTATAGCTTCCTAATTCACGACTTCCTAGGATTGCTTTAGCTAGAATTGGCTCTGTCGCAGCACCACTGACAAAACCTGACTTGATAGCACCATAAACTTCTCCCCCTTTGACAGCATCGCGCTGATTGTCATTAAAGAAACCAATATTTGGCATCTGGTAGGCATTGTCCTTCTTGGCCTTATCATAAGGGGCAAGACCTGTTCCCATATCCCATCCTTCTCCATAGAGGATAATGTTGGAGTCGATTTCATCCAAGCTTTGACGAATCATCTGCATGGTCTTGACATCATGAATCCCCATCAAGTCAAAACGGAAGCCGTCAATATTATATTCCTGCACCCAGTATAGAAGAGAATCAATCATATACTTGCGAAACATTTCGTGTTCACTGGCTGTTTCATTTCCAACACCCGTTCCATTCTGGAAGGTACCATCTGGATTCATACGATAATAGTAATCAGGGACTGTTGTTTGGAATGGTGCATCAACAACTGAGAAGGTATGGTTATAGACTACATCCATAATGACTCCAATACCCGCATCGTGATAAGCTTGAACCATCACCTTCAAATCACGAATGACCTGAGCTGGATCATCTGGATTAGTTGAAAAACTAGTTTCTGGCGCGTTATAGTTTTGTGGATCATAACCCCAGTTGTAGGTTACATTTCCATCCTCATCGTATTCTTTATGACGGTCTGCAATTGGTTGCAATTGAACATAATTGTAGCCCAGCTTCTTGATGTAATCAAAAGCAGTTGACTGGCCGTATTGGTTAACTGTTCCAGCCTGAGCAGCACCCAAGAAAGTTCCTCGAAGATGTTCATCTACACCCGATGTAGGTGATTTAGTCAAATCACGAATGTGCATTTCACAGATAACTGCCTTACATGGATTTTCCAAGCGCCAAGTAGCCTCCGAACCGTGCTTAACCTCGAAGTTTTCAACTTGCTTTTCTACATGGCTCAGAATAGCTGAACGTTTGCCATCAGGGCTGGTCGCGATTGTATAAGGATCACGTGTCAGTGTTTGGTGATGAGGGAATTGGACTTGATACTGATAAGCCTTACCTACCAAATCTTCCTCAACATCCAAACTCCAGACACCGATTGTATTGTCCTTATGATTATAAGAGTAGCTATTGCCTCTTTTCATCTCAAAAGTCTTCCAAACGGGTGCATCATTAGCAGCTGATTCATAAACGACAACTTGCACTTCTGTCGCTGTAGGTGACCAGAGGGAAAAATGAGCCTGATTGTCCTCTACACGGCAACCCAATTCTCCTTGGTAACCCCAATGATGGTCAAAACTAGCACTGTTAATGGCCTTATCAAAGGCAAAAGGATTTTGATTTTTATAGAAAGGACTGGCAATAGCAGGATTTTCAGAGTAATAAATCCTATCATCGCCTTCCAAAATCCAGACTTCTGTTAATAGGGGATAGTGATTAAAACGGATAGAATATTCTTTACTAGTTTGACCTGTATGAACCACAAAATTCAAGCTTTCTATAACATGTGAACTTGGGTGTTCAAAGCTAAATAAAGCTCCAAAATAATCTTCTTTGTAGGTTAGCAAATCAATTCGTTGATCCTGACTTTTTACAAAGGAGCAAGTGTCATATTCACCATTCTTGCGATGGTAATGAATGCGCATAGGGTAGTTATACATTTTTTATTTTTCCTTTTTACTTTGTTTCTATTTCACTAATAAATTTTTGTCAATCTCGTCTCAATTAACAGACATAGTCATATTCTCTAAACTCTGTTTTTAAACGATCCATTACAAACTTTCTAGCCATGCCTCATCTCTGACCTGGATACCAAGTTCTTGTGCTTTTTGCAGTTTACTTCCAGCGTCTGCACCTACCACGACGAGGTCGGTCTTTTTAGAAACACTACCTGTCACTTTGGCACCCAGACTTTCGAGTTTACTTTTAGCTTCTGAGCGCTTGAGTCGTTCCAATTTTCCTGTCAATACCACGGTCAAACCTGACAAGGCCGCATCCGCTACTACCGTCTGTCCTTTATAGTCCAGATTGACCCCAGTTTCTTTCAATTCTCTGAGCAGAATTTCAGAGCCTTCTGTCGCAAAATAAGTCTGAAGACTTTTGGCAATCACGCCACCTAGACTTTCAATACTAGCCACTTCCTCTGAATCTGCCTGATACAGATTTTCAATTGAATGGAAATATTGAAGTAAAAGCTGACTAGCCTTGCTTCCGACATGACGAATTCCCAAACCAAATAAGAGCTTCTCGGCAGAATTTTCCTTTGATGCTTGGATAGCCTGATACAGTTTAGCAGCGGACTTTTCCTTAACCCCCTCTAAAAGGAGGAAATCCTCTTCTTGCAAACGATAAATATCCGCCACATCCTTGACTAAATTAGCAGCAAAAAGCTTCTCAACAATAGATGGACCAAGGCCTGTAATATTCATAGCATCACGAGAAGCAAAGTGAATCAAGCCTTCCATGATTTGAGCAGGGCAACGCGGATTGATACAACGTAGGGCCACTTCATCTTCAAAGTGCAACAAGTCAGAGTTACAACTTGGACAGTTTGTAGGGATATCTAGTTTTTCTTCAGAAACCCGTTTGGACTCTACCACACGTAAAACGGCAGGGATGATGTCACCAGCCTTATATACAATGACCGTATCGTCTTTTCGGATATCTTTTTCAGCAATATAATCTACATTGTGCAGGGTCGCACGGCTAACAGTCGTACCGGCAAGTTGTACTGGTGTTAGATTAGCAGTTGGAGTTACAACACCGGTACGGCCAACTGTCCAGTCAACTGATAAGAGTTGAGCTTCTTTTTCTTCAGCAGGGAACTTGTAGGCTACTGCCCACTTTGGAGCCTTAACGGTAAAACCAAGTTCTTCTTGACTTGCTAGGTCGTTGACCTTGATTACCACTCCATCAATATCGTAAGGTAGATTTTCCCGTTCCTGTCCTACTTCTTGGATAAAATTCCAGATTTCATCTATGTTTTCAGCCAAGATTCGCTTAGGATTGACCACAAAACCTAGTTGTTCTAGGTACTTCAAACCCTTTTCTTGGCTATCACGAGTTGAAGGACTGGCTTCTTGATAGAGAAACGTTGCAAGATTACGCTTTGCAACTACTGCTGTATCCAACTGACGCAGAGTTCCTGCTGCCGCATTACGAGGATTAGCAAATTCAGGCTCTCCATTTTCTTGGCGCGCTTGGTTAACTTGGTCAAAGGAAGCGCGTGGCATGTAACATTCCCCACGAACTGTGATATCTAGTTCTTCTGGCAAAGTCAAAGGGATGTCCTTAACACGCTTGAGGTTTTCTGTGATATTTTCACCAATTGAACCATCTCCACGTGTTACCCCAGCAACCAAAATCCCCTTTTCATAAGTCAGCGAGATAGATAAGCCATCGATTTTCAGCTCACAAATATAGGTCGGATGAGCCACTTCCTTACGAACACGCGCATCAAAAGCATCTAGCTCCTCACGTGAAAAAGCATCCTGCAAACTATAAAGAGGATACTGATGACTGTATTTTTCAAAACCATCTAAAACCTTGCCACCAACACGATGAGTCGGACTGTCTGCTAGCACTTGCTCTGGATAAGCAGTTTCTAACTCGACCAACTCACGGTAAAGGCGGTCATACTCACTGTCTGAAACCGAGGGATTATCGCTGGTATAGTACTCAGTCGCATAGCGATTGAGCAAAGCGACTAACTCATTCATTCTTTTATTCATAAGACCATTTTACCATAAAACAAGCCCTCCTCACAAACGAGAAGGGCGGAAAAAACACTTAGTTTGAAATTATTTTTGAAACTCAAGCAACCTTATATCAATTTTTCAAAATGAGTTCGAACATAAATAAACGATATACAAGACAAGATGATAACACCACTTCCAATTATCAGGAAAGAAGAGAGATGTACACTTGGCAAGACTGTCATAAATCCTTTTGCAATAGGCATAAATAGAATAGCTAAGGTAAAAATTGTACTCAGTACTCTCCCAAGAAATTCGCTCTCAACCTTGGTTTGTACTTGAGTAAAAAAGTGAATATTAAAAATCGTCATAAACAATTCACAAACTAAATTTCCAGAAAAGGAAAGAAAAGTTGGAAGTGGTAATCCCATCATAAAAACTCCGACACCTGTCAAAGCCAGTAAAATCAAAAGATTATAAATATTAGCTTTAATTTTACTAGCTAGAAGAGCCCCAATGATGGAACCAATAGCCCCCATAGTTAAAATACTTGCATAGGCTCCTTCTGACCCGTAAAGCTGATTCGAAAAGGGAAGTAGAAATTCAAAAGCTGCAAAAAAGAAATTAACGCTGGAAGCTACCAGCAAAAGGAAGAAAATTTCTTGCTGATGCCAGATATAGTGTAACCCATCCTTGATATCTACAAAAATATCTCTCCCAGTAAAAGCCTTTTTCTCTTGAACTTTTGCTTCCTCTTTTGGAAGGAAAGCCACTAGAACAAAAGCAATGAAAAAAGTCAGCGAGTCTAGCAGTAGCGTCATATGGAGACTTGCAAACTGTAAAACAAGGAAGGAAAGAACAGGAGAGCTAACACCTACAACCTGCAAAACCAGCTCTAAGCGAGAATTATAGATCACAATCTCATCTTTCTCCACCACTTCAGTTATGATAGCTTTATTGGCTGTGCGAGAAAAGGCAAAAGCAATAGTCTGCACAATGTTAGCAACAATCAAAGCGCCAATCATCCAGCTATCATTCCTTATGAAAGAAATAGCCAGACAAAGAATCCCACAAACAAGATCTGCCGTCATTAAAATCTTACGACGAGAAAAACGGTCTGAAATAACTCCGCCAAAGGGATTGACGAGAATAGATGTGACGAGCTCAGAAATCTGATACATTCCTAAAACTGTCTGTCCTATAGTCCCCATAGAAGCCAACCAGACACTATTTCCATAATCATAGAGCATATTTCCCATTTTATTGATAGCCCCACGGCTAATCAACTGCACTGCATAGCGATTCATATTAAAGCTCCTCTCAAATTTTGAAACTATTGTATCAAAACCGAAAGGAGCTTTTTATTTTTTCCCTTATTTGGGAAAATTAACTTTTGACAAATTTTTCGTAGTGTTCCTGATAATAGGCTACTTGCTCTGGAAGACCTAACACATCAAAAATATGCATGGCCTCTTGCATCTGCTTACAGCCTTCTTTACACTGTCCTTTTTGATATAAGGCCAAACCTTTTAAATAATGGAAAACATTACGCTCATAAAGCTTAATACCTTTGTCAATAATCTTCTCTGTATAAGCCTCAAAATAGTTGGCATTATAAAAAGAAGAATGCTCTAAACAATGCTGGTAACAATTGAGGGCCAAAATTAACACTAATCTCTTATGGCGACTAATCTCTTGGTAAAATTCCTCCCTCTCCATAACTTCTCTACCAATCCGAGTGACATAGTCTACATCGTAGAAACTATAGAGGTTACCGAAAAGAATCAACTCATACATGGTCCATTCTTCTGTTTTGAAGAGATAATCTGCTACCTTATCCAAATCATCCTGCTTCATATCATAACTCGCATCTCTTTGACAAATCAGACCTTGTAGCAAAATCCAGTTCAGCTCAAAATAAAGGGGAGTCGTCGAACTCTTAGACTTTTCAAGTTGTTCTCTTTGAAGCTTTTGAAAACCTGCAATATCGTTTGAATAGTAAAGTGGGATAATCTGTGCCATCATAGACACATGTTCATGATTATGAAAATTCCTTGCCTTATCCATGAAATTTTCGATTGTTACATGAATGTTATCCAAAATCTCAAAGAAACGGGAGACTGCCAGGTCAGACTCCCCAAGCTCAAAGCGAGATAACTGAGAGGTAGAGCAGGATTCGCCTGCTGCTTCCTTTAAAGAATAATTTCCACTTGTTCGAAATTCACGAAATACTTTTCCAAGATGTTCCATCTTTACACCTGCTCTGATAATTCTTCCCACTCAAGCATAGCTTCTTCCTGACGATGGCTGATTTTGTCCAGCTCAGCCTGTAATTCCATGAGTTTGTCGGCATCGTTTGTTTCCAACATTTGTTCAGAAATGGCTTGGCTTTGACTTTCTAGCTCTTCAATTTCAGCTTCTAGACTTTCGATTTGTCGCATGAGTTTGCGAACTTCTTTTTGACTTTCTTTCTGGGCCTGATAGTCATTGACTGGACTTGCTTCCTTTGCTTGATTGCTAGTTGAAGCTTCCTCAGTCTGACTCATTTCTGCTGTTACTTTCTTCTCAACATAGTAGTCGTAATCTCCAAGGTAGAGAGTTGAACCATTCTCAGACAATTCCAAAACATGAGTTGCCACACGATTGATAAAGTAACGATCATGACTGACAAAAAGCAAGGTACCATCAAAGTCAATCAAGGCATTTTCTAGCACTTCCTTACTATCAATATCCAAGTGGTTGGTCGGCTCATCCAGAATCAAAAAGTTATTGTTTTCCATAGACAATTTGGCTAAAAGCAAACGAGCTTTTTCGCCACCAGATAGCATGCCGACTGATTTTTTAACATCATCTCCTGAGAAAAGGAAGGCTCCAAGACGGTTGCGGATTTCAACTTCTGGTGTCAGTTTGAAATCATTCCAGAGTTCATCCAGCACCGTATTACTTGGTGTCAGCTTGCTTTGGGTTTGGTCATAGTAACCAACCTCAACATTAGCGCCAAAGCGCTTTTCTCCCTTGATAAACGGAATTTGATCCACGATTGATTTGATAAAGGTTGATTTTCCGATACCATTGGGACCAACGATAGCGACAGCATTCATCTTACGAAGATCTAGGTTGATAGGTTGTGACAAGACTTCCCCGTCATAACCAATAGCAGTATTTTCAACAGTCAAAACAACATTGCCCGACGTTTGTTCAGACTGGAAGGTCATGTTGGCTGCTTTCTTGCCAGCTTCAGGCTTGTCCAAACGCTCCATTTTTTCTAGTTGTTTACGGCGAGATTGAGCACGTTTAGTCGTTGAAGCACGAACTAGATTGCGATTGACAAAGTCTTCCAGAGCAGCGATTTCCTTCTGTTGCTTTTCATAGTTTTTTGCCTCAGTAACTAGCTTTTGCTCCTTCAATTCGACAAAACGAGAGTAATTCCCCACATAGCGATCCAAGGAATGCTTGGTCAAATCTAGCGTAATTGTCGCAACCTTGTCCAAGAAATAACGGTCGTGGCTGACGATAATGAGGGCACCGCTATAGTTTACCAAGTAATTCTCTAGCCAGGCGATGGTTTCAATATCCAAGTGGTTAGTTGGCTCGTCCAAGACCAAGAGATTGGGCTTTTCAAGGAGCATTTTGGCAAGTGCCAAACGAGTATTTTGACCACCAGAAAGCTCAGCAATTTTCATCTGCCACATAGACTCGTCAAACTTGAATCCATTCAAAATCGTTCGAATATCAGCTTCATAGGTAAAGCCACCTGCTTGGCGAAAATTCTCAGATAAGCGGTCATAATCTGACATCAGTTTATCCAAATCCTCACCAGACTTTTCACCCATCTCCAGCTCCATCTGACGCAGTTGTCTCTCCGTCCGACGCAAATTATTAAAGACATGAAGCATTTCATCGTAGATGGTATTTTCAGACTCAAAACGGCTATCTTGGGCTAGGTAAGACAGAGAAATATCTTTTTTCTTATTGATTTCTCCGCTAGTTGGCTCCTCTTCTCCAACTAAAATCTTCAAAAGAGTAGACTTACCTGCACCATTTTTCCCAACAAGGGCAATCCGATCTCGTTCATCAACCTGCAGGTTGATATTATCGAAAAGAACCTCTCCTGCAAAAGAACGTTCAATTTTATTAGCTTGTAAAATAATCATAAGAGTAGTATAGCATGTTTCCCTAAGGCATTCAAGATAATCGTAAGTCTTTTAGTACAACTTTTATAACATAAAATAAACTAAATTATGTATATTTTATATTAGATTCTTCACTATCTTGTTGGATTTTCTAACCAGCTAATCTTGTTTCAAATAGTTATCGCACAAGCCTATTATTTAATTCTTTTCATTATTTACGTACGTATAGCAGATTGAAATAAGATGAGAACAAATCGATTGGGAAAGTAAAATTAATTTCTATAAATGTTTTAGCAATTGTTTCGTACTATTTTAGATTCAGTCTACTATATATACAATATTTTCGGAACATTCAACTTTTTAACTCTATTTATTACTAGATTTCATAATTAAAAAGCCTACTGACCAAGCTAGAAAGCTTGATACAATAGGCTTTTTAAAGACTGATTATTTAACAGCGTCTTTAAGAGCTTTACCAGCTTTGAATGCTGGTACTTTAGAAGCTGCAATTGTCATTTCTTTACCAGTTTGTGGGTTGCGACCTTTACGTTCTGCGCGCTCACGAACTTCAAAGTTACCAAAACCGATCAACTGAACTTTTTCACCAGCTGCAAGATAGTCAGCTACTGCTGCAAATACAGCTTCAACTGCTGCTGCTGAGTCTTTCTTAGTCAATTCTGTAGCTTCTGCTACTTTAGCGATCAAATCTTGTTTGTTTGCCATGTTAATGATTCCTCCAAATAATTTCTAATTAACAAATATAATCATATCCTAAAATCCCTTTTAGGTCAAGTTAAAAACGCTATTTCTTCCCATTTTATTTATTTTTTTAGGAGTGGTAACGTATCAAAATAGCCCAAGCGTTCTCACCCGTGTGAGTTTGAATAATGGAACCCGTTTCCAAAACAGAAATTGGCTTTTCAACATAAGCTTGTAAGCTTTCTTTCATCTCTTTTGCCCAATCATCACTACCAGAATATGAAATTCCAATCTCTGCTACAGCACGTTCAGAAAGCGATGTTATCAACTCATCTAACCATTTTTTAAATGTTTTAGTTCCACGACCTTTAACCATTGGCTGCAATTCATGGTCTTTCATTTGCATGACAACACGGATATTGAGAAGAGAGCTCAACAAGCCAGTTACACGGCTAATTCGTCCACCTTTGACAAGATTTTCCAAAGTTGAAACACCAATATAAAGCTCTGTATGGTTTTTAACCTCTTCTACATGACATAAAATTGCCTCCATATCTTTACCTTCTTGAGCTAACTTCGCAGCCTCAACAACTTGGAATTTCAGGGCTTGGTCAGTGAAGGAACTATCAACAACAGTCACATCTGCAGTAGATAGGCTAGCACCTTGGCGTGCTGCTTCTACCGTACCCGAAAGAGCATGGGACATATGAATAGCAAGAATCTGGCCACCATCTTTGCATAGGTCTTCAAAAATCTCAGCAAAGACACCTACAGGTGGCTGACTTGTTTTCGGAAGATTCTTACTTTCTTGCATCAACTGAAGAAATTTACCTTCTTCTTTCAAATCCGCATCAGAATAAACAACATTATCAATCATTACAGATAATGGAACAATTGTAATATCTAATTGCTTTACTAGTTCAGGTTCAATAGTAACAGATGAATCGGTTACAATCTTAATTTTTGTCATAGTATCAATCTTTCTATTTTAGGATTCAGATTGGTTTCCTTACTTCTAATTATATCAAAAAAAAGATTAAAAATCCTAATGGAGTCAATCAAATTTTCCGTAAAATTTGATATAATCAACTTATAAGAAAAGAGGTGTCCTATGATTAAAAAAATTTACCCCATTTTTACCATTTTACTAGGTGCTGCTATTTATGCTTTTGGACTGACTTATTTTGTAGTTCCCCATCATCTCTTTGAAGGAGGGGCGACAGGTATTACCCTCATCACATTTTATCTTTTTAAAATCCCTGTTTCCCTCATGAACCTGCTGATTAATATTCCCCTTTTCATCCTAGCTTGGAAAATCTTTGGAGCCAAATCCCTCTATTCTAGTTTACTAGGAACCTTAGCTTTGTCCGGCTGGTTAGCTTTT
Source organism: Streptococcus pneumoniae (assembly GCF_001457635.1). Classification (NCBI taxonomy): domain Bacteria; kingdom Bacillati; phylum Bacillota; class Bacilli; order Lactobacillales; family Streptococcaceae; genus Streptococcus; species Streptococcus pneumoniae. The sequence continues at coordinate 1,497,027 of NZ_LN831051.1, read as the reverse complement.
TTTGAGCATATTCCCCTTCATATTGATCTTCAAGGTGATTTACTAATCACAGCCCTTATAGCGGGAATCCTATTGGGAATTGGCCTTGGAATTATTTTTAATGCTGGAGGTACAACTGGTGGAACTGATATTCTAGCTCGTATTCTCAACAAATACACTCATATATCCATAGGAAAACTGCTCTTTATCTTAGATTTTTGTATTCTCATGTTGATTCTCCTAATCTTCAAGGATTTGAGATTGGTTTCCTACACGCTTTTGTTTGATTTTATTGTTTCTCGTGTTATTGATTTGATTGGTGAAGGAGGATATGCCGGCAAAGGCTTTATGATTATCACAAAACGTCCTGACCAACTTGCTAAGGCGATTAATGATGACCTCGGAAGAGGTGTTACTTTTATTTCTGGTCAAGGCTACTATAGTAAAGAAAATTTGAAAATCATCTACTGTATTGTCGGAAGAAATGAAATTGTGAAAACGAAGGAAATGATTCATCGAATCGATCCTCAAGCCTTTATAACTATTACAGAAGCCCATGAAATCCTAGGAGAAGGCTTCACCTTTGAAAAAGAATAAAAAGAGGTAATGTCGTGACCTCAAAAGTTAGACTAAATCATCTATCTTTTGGGTTACAGACAACCTCTTTTTTGTTTTATTTACTCAAGCTCTTAAGACCAATTCCGAGTTACTTCTTCATCAGCCTTTAACTGATCCACTAATTGGTCAACTGAGTCAAATTTGGTCATATCACGAATGCGATCAAGCCAATAAACCATGACGGTTTCCCCATAAATATCTTGATTAAAATCAAAAATATTGACTTCAAAACGTGCTTCTTCTCCATCAAAGGTCACATTTTTCCCGACACTAGCCATAGCACGATACTTCTGTCTTTGAATCTCAACATCAACGACATAAACGCCATCTGCTGGCATATAAGTACGGTCTAAAAGCACTAAATTCGCTGTCGGATAACCAATTGTACGACCACGAGCATTACCATGAACCACCATACCTCTTGATGGAAGCGGTGCCCCCAAAAGTTTTCCTGCTTCTTTCACATTTCCATCTAAAATAGCTTGACGGATACGAGTTGAACTAATCTTTCCTTTCTCATCTTCTACAGGTGGAACAATGATAACTTCTCCATCAAAGTAATCCTTTAAATCTTCTGCTGTTTTTTTGTCAGAACCAAATGTATAATCAAAACCTGCAACAATAATTTTGGCATTCATAGCCTTGATATAAGTTGCAAAGAATTCTTGTGCAGTGAGACTAGCGAATTGACTACTAAAATCAAGGAGATATAATTCTTCTACACCTTCGCGCTTTAATTTTCTTTCACGTTCAGCAGGGTTCAAAATATGCAAAAACAAATCCGGATGATAAGGCTCTAAAGCGATCTTTGGAGATTCATTAAAGGTCATAACGACGATAGGTAATAAATCCTTTCTCGCAGCCTTGTTGGCAACACGAAATAATTCTTGATGCCCCTTATGTATGCCATCAAAATAGCCGAGAACAACGACTGAATCAGATGGTGTGCCAATATCTTTTTGGTTTTTTATAGGAATAGTAATAATCATAAAATAATTATATCATAGCGATAGCTATTTCTGGAACAGAAAATCTGAAATGTTGTTTTTTTCACATGAAGTGTACCTGTTTTCAAAAAGCACTTTATTCTATCGTTGCTTAACTATGAACTTTGCAATATTCTTCTCAAAAACTTGTAGGACATCTTCAAAATTTTGCAAGGAGTGATTAGACTTGTTCGGTAACCATAAAGTGTCATACTATGTTATGTATGAAAAAGCAATGCAACTAACTCCTGAGAACTTTAAATTACTAATTGGTGCCGAAAAGGTAGAATTTAGAATCGAGGTACACCTATGGCTGTAAAATTTACAAAATGAGACAACTTGGGCAAGATGTTTGAAGAATTTCCTAAACTCCCTGATTTGAAGCAAGTCACTTTCCCTGATGACAAAGAAAAAAGCCAAAACAGCAAAGAAAAACTAGATGACTGCTTTCCAACAACTCCCATCTAGTGTGCTTCAGACTGGGCTATTTTTCTCTCCATCTGTTAGCTTGGATTCTCAGACCGTTTCAGCTAAAGAATATCTTTTCCCTTATCAGAAGGAACGGCTCAAACCATTCAGACAAGTGAAGGGACGACAAGCCAATATTTGAAACCAGATAGCAGTTCTTATAGTCAATTGAAATAAAATCTGAAGAAATCGAGTAGGAAACTCATATCAATTTTTAACAGTGTTCTATTCCAGATTCATACTCAATGAAAATTAAAGTGCAAACTAGGAAGTTAGCCGCAGGCTGTACTTGAGTACGGCAAGGTGAAACTGACGTGGTTTGAATTTGATTTTCGAAGAGTATCAATCCACTATACATATTAAAAAGTATGGATATCAAAACAAAAAAACAGGCTCTCCGAAAACTCGGAAAGCCTTATTTTAAGCTGTTTCTAGCTTCCTCACCTTTACATTTCAAGGTTCGGGATAAAAGGTTCAATGGACCTTTTTATTTAGCGATTGGGTAAACAGAAACTTGTTTTTTATCGCGTCCTTTACGTTCAAAGCGTACTACGCCTTCAACTTTAGCGAACAAAGTATCGTCTCCACCACGACCAACGTTTACACCTGGATAGATGTGTGTACCACGTTGACGGTAAAGGATTGATCCACCTGTTACAGTTTGTCCGTCAGCTGCTTTAGCTCCAAGACGTTTTGCTTGTGAATCACGTCCGTTTGATGTAGAACCTCCACCTTTTTTGTGGGCGAAAAGTTGCAAGTTGTTAAGAGTCATTTTTAACATAATGTTTTCCTCCGTGTTAGTTTTCTGTGATAACTCTGGTTTGGACGAACTCAGAATAGTTCTCCGATAAGTTTGCCATACCTAAGAAAAATGATTCAAAGAATAACTGGGTCATTTCTCTCTGGTGTGAAGGAAGATCTTTTGGTATTTCAACCATCAGATAGCCACCTTCATCTTCGTTTAATTCTAGGATTGGTTCATAGCCTGCAAATTTCTCAATAGAATTGATAAAGTTAATGGCAAGCGTAGAAACCGATGCACACACGACATCTAAGCCGTATTCGCCACTCTCGGCGTGTCCAGTAATTTCCGCACCCCTCAGCTCGCCATCTTCGGCTCTCTCAAAGACTGCTTGTATCATGTGTTCTCCTTAAAATTAAGCGTTAATTGCGTTGATGACAACTTTTGTATATGGTTGACGGTGACCTTGTTTACGGTGGCTACCTTTTTTAGGTTTGTACTTGTAAGTAACAACTTTCTTTTGTTTTCCTTGTTTTTCAACAGTTCCAACTACAGTAGCTCCAGCAACAAGTGGAGTTCCGACAACAGTGTTTTCACCACCAACAAGAACAACTTCGTTAAAAGTAACTTCTTGACCAGCTTCAACGTTCAATTTTTCAATGTAAACTGCTTGACCAACTTCAACTTTAACTTGTTTTCCGCCAGTTTTGATAATTGCGTATGTGCTCATTATGCACCTCCTATGATTTTTATGGGTTTCCCCGATTTTTTGTGAAGACTCGCCTAGCATCGTGGGACAAACCACTTAAACTTGAATAATCAAGCAACGATGTTCGTGCGGTTGCACAGGATCGTGCATAGTCAACTCTTCAAGTATAGCATATCTCCTATTTTCTTACAAGTAATAACACCTAAAATCAAGCTTTTTCTTTTACTTTTTTCTGCCACTAGGCAAAAAGCATACTGAGATAAAAAATGCTCATCATAATAGGAACACCAAGAATGGTCTTTTCATGATAGAAAATCGTCAAATAGGCTGAAAAGACAACGCCAAGGACAAAACTACTAAACAGGCTAACAAATATGAACCCTTCACGCAAAAAAGGAGTGTGCTTAGTTCGGAAATAATCTCCAAAAGCTAGCATTGTTCGTTTGATATTCCCTGTCATAAAGGCATTATTGTAGGCAATACCCGAAACCTCACCAAAAGCAGTTGTCACCAGTCCCATACAGAAGGCCAAGGGCTGCACTAGATAGATATTATCTACAGTTTGTGGCACAAAACCAATAATTATTGATAGGATTGCTAAAGGAATCAAGGACAGAATAGGTTTTTTCACAATTCTCAATTTTTCCTTATAAATCGTTAATAAAAAGACTCCCATTATAAACGTTATTAAGGTTAAAAGCTTATCCCTAACATCCGAAACATTATTTTGTATTAGCTCTACCGAAAGAAAGACAACATTTCCAGCTTGTCCAGCTACAAGGGTATTCCCTCGAACAATAAAAGTGTAAGCATCCACATATCCAGCACAAAATGTCAAAAAAGTGCTAACCTTTTAGACTGACGTGATATTTTTCTTATAGGTAATAACCTCATTTTCCCTCCCATTGTATTTTCTCTTAGAAATATTGTACCATTTCTTTCTAAAAAATCGTAGACTACCATTTAGATTTTACTATTAGCATAAAAATAATAATAGACAACTATTTATCCAAAAATAGATAGAGGTAACATGTTTGCAAACAAAGCATACGAACCTTTAGTAAAATCATTTCCATGAAACTAGAATAGAGCCCCTCTTAGCAAAAATCATTATTTTAATTTATTTCTAATCACTCCTTGACATAAATAACTCTCACCAATAAAAGACTATGTCTTAAAAAAATGGTATAATAAAATCAATACCTGGGCTTGATGGCTATGCTACTAATAACAATTAGGAGAGAAAATCAGGCACTTGTTAACAACAAGGATTATCCCCTTGAGATGAAAGGAACTTTAGAAATCTTATGATGAACATGCAAAACATGATGCGTCAAGCACAAAAACTTCAAAAACAAATGGAACAAAGCCAAGCTGAACTTGCTGCTATGCAATTTGTTGGCAAATCTGCTCAAGATCTTGTCCAAGCGACCTTAACTGGCGATAAGAAAGTTGTCAGCATTGATTTCAATCCAGCTGTCGTTGACCCAGAGGACCTTGAGACTCTTTCTGATATGACCGTTCAAGCCATCAACTCTGCTCTTGAACAAATCGATGAAACTACTAAGAAAAAACTGGGTGCTTTCGCTGGGAAATTGCCATTCTAAAAACAAGGAGCTAGAACAATACTTGTCGATAACAAAGGCTAAGAAAGGTGCAAAAATTATAAAAAACGCATAGTATCAAGCAACCTAAAACTTTGGGCTCTATAATATTTGTAGTGGGTAAATCCACTATAGATATTATGGAGCCTATTTTATTGTAGAAAAAAATCCCATAAGATCTATAATGAAAAGCGACCAAACAACTCATTAGAAAGATTCATATGGGACAATTACATTTTATCACAAAATTACTAGACATTAAAGACCCTAATATCCAGATTTTAGACATCATCAATAAGGATACACACAAGGAAATCATCGCCAAACTGGACTACGACGCCCCATCTTGCCCTGAGTGCGGAAGTCAAATGAAGAAATATGACTTTCAAAAACCGTCTAAGATTCCTTACCTTGAGACAACTGGTATGCCTACTAGAATCCTCCTTAGAAAGCGTCGATTCAAGTGCTATCACTGTTCAAAAATGATGGTCGCTGAAACTTCTATCGTCAAGAAGAATCACCAAATCCCTCGTATCATCAACCAAAAGATTGCTCAAAAGTTAATTGAAAAGATTTCTATGACTGATATTGCCCATCAGCTTTCCATCTCAACTTCAACTGTTATTCGTAAGCTCAATGATTTTCACTTTGAGCATGATTTTTCGCGTCTTCCTGAGATTATGTCTTGGGACGTTGAAACAGTCCGGGGAGTGACTGTTTCAATCGGGAGATGGAGATGAGCTTTATTGCTCAGGACTTTGATAAGCTCAATATCATAACTGTTCTTGAGAGCAGAACACAAGCCATCATCCGAAATCCCATGAATACAAGGCTATCAAGCGCTACTGGAAACTCATTCAACAGGATAGCCGTAAACTGAGTGATAAGCGATTTTATCGTCCTACTTTTCGTATGCATTTAACCAATAAAGAGATTTTAGACAAGCTTTTGAGCTATTCACAAGACTTGAAACATCACTATCAGCTCTATCAACTCTTGCTGTTTCACTTTCAGAATAAGGAACCGGAGAAATTTTTCGGACTCATTGAGGACAATCTAAAGCAGGTTCATCCTCTTTTTCAGACTGTCTTTAAAACCTTTCTAAAGGACAAAGAGAAAATCGTCAACGCCCTTCAACTACCCTATTCAAACGCCAAATTGGAAGCGACCAATAATCTCATCAAACTTATCAAGCGCAATGCCTTTGGTTTTCGGAACTTTGAAAACTTCAAAAAACGGATTTTTACCGCTCTGAATATCAAAAAAGAAAGGACAAAATTTGTCCTTTCTCGAGCTTAGCTTTTCTTCAACCCACTACAGTTGACAAAGAGCCAGAAAACGCATAATAGCAGGTGTCAAGACACTTAATATTATGCGTTTTCTCATGAAAAAATTCTCTTTTCATACTCATTTAAAATCAAAAAGGGAAATTATCGTTTTACGGACATACATATTACAGATTTCTATAGGTCGTGTATAGACAGGATATCATCGCTTGGAAGTTTTCCTTTTTGACACCAATCAGTAATTTAGTTCTCAGGAATTAATGGCAGTGCTTTTCGTACATAGTTTCATAACTACAGTATAGCATAGTATATCGCTTTATAGTTTTCACTATTGATGAACTGCTTGAGCTGCTGTGATGAGGGTCAACTTGTAAACATCATCTGCATTACATCCACGAGAAAGATCATTAACTGGCTTGTTTAAACCTTGCAAAACAGGTCCTACAGCCGCAAAGCCACCCAGGCGTTCAGCCATCTTGTAACCGATATTTCCGGCCTCGATACCTGGGAAGATGAAGACATTTGCTTGACCAGCTACCGTACTTCCAGGAGCTTTCAGAGCTGCAGTTTCAGGAACAAAGGCTGCATCAAATTGCAACTCACCATCGATTTCAAGGTCAGGACGCAAGTCGTGAGCAATTTTAGTTGCTTCAACGACCTTATCAACGCTTTCACCAAACCCTGAACCTTTAGTAGAATAGCTCAACATGGCAATTTTAGGTTCGATGCCAAACATCTTAGCTGTGATTGCTGAGTTGATGGCAATTTCAGCCAAGGCTTCTGCATCTGGATTGATGTTAATGGCACAGTCTCCAAATAGGTAACGTTCCGTACCACGAACCATGAGGAAGGCTCCTGAAGTACGAGTTACATTTGGACGAGTTTTGATGATTTGTAGAGCTGGACGAACTGTTGAAGCTGTTGAGTGAATCGCTCCTGACACCATTCCATCAACCAAGCCCAAGTAAACCAACATCACACCAAAGTAGTTGACATCTTCAACCAAAACCTTGCGTACATCTTCTTCAGTCATTTTGCCCTTGCGACGCTCCACCAAGGCAGAAACCATTTCTTCAAATTGAGGATAATGTTGAGGGTCGATGACCTCATAACCATCCATGATTCCTTCAATTTCAAGATAAATTTTAATTTTTTCAGGATTTCCAAGCAAAACAGGAATCACTTCTGTTTCTTTTACTAAGCGTTTTGTTGCTTGAAGAATACGAGGCTCTTCCCCTTCAGGGAGAACGATACGAGCATTTTTACCAACAAGGTTGGCTTTGAGACTTTCAAAAACTTCCATGAGTTTTCTCCTTTAAGATAATAATTATACTCTGAGACAGTTTTTATAGAGTATTAGTTGATAACTGGGTAATAAGGTTACTGAAATCATCCGGCAAGGGACTTTCTAACTGCAAGTCTTGCTCTAAAAATGGATGATAAAAGGATAGGTAATGGCAATGCAGAGCCTGACGTTGAATACCATCTTCCAGACTACCACCATACAAATCATCTCCCAGCAAAGGAAAACCGATATGAGAAAAATGGACTCGGATTTGATGGGTTCGACCAGTGTGCAGGTGAATATAGACCAAGTGAATATTTCCATAAGAAGCTACAATCTTGTATGAAGTATGGGCATACTTTCCGCCTTTAGCCACTCGTCTGGTAATAATGGAATCTTCATCACGCGCAATCGGAGCAATAATTTCCCCTTCTGGCTCCAAATGTCCATCTCCCTTAACCAAAGCAAAGTAGCGTTTCTCGATAGATTTCTTCTGCAACTGCTTGTCTAATCGTGCATGGGCATAACCGTGCTTGGCAAAGAGCATCAAGCCAGAAGTGTCCCTATCTAGTCTGGTAACAATGTGAACCTGCTGATTTTCATAATTTTGCTTGACATAGTAACCCTTGATAAAATTGGCAATGGTGTTAGAGTGATTGACACTAGGAATAGAAGCCACTCCATAGGGTTTATTCAAGACTAGAAAGTGGTCATCCTCATAGAGAATATCTAATGGATGCTCAATAGCCTCCAAGGTTTCAAAGCCTTCCTCAGCGGGAATGTAAATGGTAACGTAGTCTCCAACGTCCAATAGATACGTTGCATTTTGCGGTTGATTATTGACCAGAATAGCTCCACCTCGAAACTTAATCTTAGCCAGCAATCCCTTAGAAACCTCGTGCTTTTTTAAAAAGGTCTTAACCTTGACATGTTCATCTGCGATAAATTCAAACCTCATTCATCCACCTCACCGATAAAGGCATCCTTAACACGGTTCCAGAAACTGGTATGGCTAGGAGTCGCGACAAAGTGAATCTTATGATGGTCGATTTGATACTCAATACGCTCAATATTACGGAAAGAATAAACGCTATTGTCAACCGAAATAGTATGATAATCGTTTCTTGTTGGAATAAGTTCAATCTTATCCTTCTTAGGCACAATAATGGAAGAGCCCAGTGTTCGATAAACACGATTATTAAGGCTGGCAATTTCCGTTAATTGCAAAGCTTCAATGGTAGGGTGTAAAACAGCACCGCCAAGAGACTTGTTATAGGCAGTACTACCAGTCGGTGTCGAAACTGTTAGCCCGTCTCCACGAAAACGTTCAAAGGGAACACCATTTATTACAATATCTGCCACCATGGTTCGATCAGACCTGCGGATGCTGGCTTCGTTGAGTGCTCTGAAAATCTTAACTTCACCATTTTCAAGAAAGACCTTCACATTCAGAACAGGGTAAGAAACCCTTGCCCCAGTATCTAGCTGCAAATTAGTCACTAGCTTGTCCAACTCAAAATCACGATAATCTGTATAGAAGCCCAAATGTCCAGTATGAAGACCGATAAAGCGGACCTTGTCAAGCTGATTTTCGTACTTATGAAAGGCCGACAAGAGCATACCATCCCCGCCAATGGAAATGACAATATCCGGATTGGTATCATTGAGTATAAACTGATTTCTCTTCAAACGATCTCGCAATTCATACAAAACCCTTTGACTCTGCGGTTTTCTATTGGCTATCAGATCAATTCGTTTACCTGTATTCTTCATCTGTATCGTCACTGTTTCCTACACCGTCATTTAATTTTCTACTCAAAGGATCAAAAAGTGCCTGGGCTTCTTGGATATCATCACGAATTTCACCCATTTCTTCATCCAACTGATGGGCGATTCTAGCTGTAATTTCCAGTCGCTTCTTAATCTCATCTGGGAAATCCCCTTGGTACTTGTAGTTGAGAGAATGTTCTATCGTTGCCCAGAAATTCATGGCCAAAGTACGAATTTGAATTTCTGCCAAAATAGTCTTAGCTCCATTGATGGTATCAACCGTATATTCTACTACCACATGATAGGAACGATAGCCTGATGCTTTTCTATGAGTAATGTAATCTCGCTCCTGTATGATTCGCATATCCTGACGCTTGTGCAAAATATCCACTACTTCCTTGACGTCATCTACAAACTGAACCATCACACGTAAGCCAGCAATATCCTGCAAATCGTGTTCCAAGGTCGCATAAGTAATGCCACGACGAGCCATTTTTTCTTTGATGCTCTCAATTGGCTTGACTCGACCGGTCACAAACTCAATTGGAGAATGCTTATTTTGCTTACGATATTGCTTACGAATACCACGAAGTTTAATCTTTAACTCACCAACAGCTTGAATGTAAGGATCTAGAAATTCTTCCCATTCTAAGGTCATATATTCTCCCTTGTTCTCATATTATCCGTCAAAAATATCTTTGATTTTTTCTCCAGATTCATATACAATAAATACAATGCTTATTATACCATAAATCCGCTTTCAACGATAAAAAAAGGTAAGAAAAATGAAACATTTAGAAATTGAATTGAAAACACTATTGAAAAAAGATGAATACAATCGTCTAAAAGACCAGTTCACAGGTGTCACTCCTGTTCTTCAAACAAATTACTACATCGACACGCCTGATTTTGAACTGCGAGAAAAGAAAGTCGCTATGCGCATTCGAACCTTTGAAGACTGGGCTGAGTTGACACTCAAAGTCCCGCAGAGTGTTGGAAACATGGAATACAACCAAAAATTGCAACTAAAAGATGCTGAGGACTATCTGAGTAAGGAAGAACTTCCTCAAGGACTAGTACTGGATGAATTGGCGAAACATGGTATCCAAAGTAAGAACTGGCAGGTTCTTGGTTGTCTAACAACGCTTCGCTATGAAATGAAAACAGCTATTGGTCTCATGGCACTGGATCAGAGCCGATACTTTGATATAACAGATTACGAATTGGAGCTTGAAGTGGAAAATCATGAGCAAGGCAAACAGGATTTCCGACAATTTTTAGAGAAAAATCAGATTTCCTACCAAAAAGCTCCTTCAAAATTGGTTCGATTTGTCAAAAGTATGAAAAATAGCTGAAATAATCTCCATTTTTTGGTAAAATAGAAAAGATAAAAATACACAAACCCCAGTTCATATATGTAAGGTAAATATAACTAGGATTTATAAAGTTTACAGAGGACGGTCTATAATGTCAGATAGAAAAAACATGAAACTTTTCGCACTCAACTCTAACCAAGAGATTGCACAAAAAATTGCCCAAGCTGTTGGTGTCCCACTTGGAAAACTATCATCACGTCAATTTTCAGACGGAGAAATCCAAGTAAATATCGAAGAAAGTGTCCGTGGTTATGATGTTTACATCATCCAATCAACAAGTTTCCCTGTCAACAACCACCTAATGGAATTGTTAATCATGGTCGATGCTTGTGTGCGTGCAAGTGCCCACAGTATCAACGTTGTCCTTCCATATTTTGGCTATGCACGTCAAGACCGCATTGCTTGTCCTCGTGAGCCACTTACAGCAAAACTAGTTGCCAATATGCTGGTTAAGGCTGGAGTTGATCGTATCCTGACTCTTGATTTGCATGCCGTTCAGGTTCAAGGTTTCTTTGATATTCCAGTGGATAATCTTTTCACTGTTCCCCTATTCGCAAAACATTACTGCGATAAAGGATTGCTTGGTTCAGATGTTGTTGTCGTTAGCCCTAAAAATTCAGGTGTCAAACGTGCGCGTAGCCTGGCTGAATATCTTGATGCTCCTATCGCCATTATCGACTACCCTCAAGACGATGCAACTCGTAACGAAGGTTATATTATTGGTGATGTTGAAGGTAAGAAAGCTATCTTGATTGATGATATTTTAAATACAGGACGTACCTTCTCTGAAGCTTCTAAAATCGTTGAACGTGAAGGAGCTACAGAAATTTATGCTGTTTCTAGCCACGGTCTCTTCGTCGAGGGAGCTGCTGAGCTTCTTGACAATACTAATATTAAAGAAATTCTTGTGACTGATTCAGTAGCAACAAAAGAAAAAACTCCTAAAAATGTATGCTATATCACTGCTAGTGAGTTAATTGGTGATGCTATCGTACGTATTCACGAAAGAAAACCAGTCAGCCCACTCTTTGCCTACAATAAAAAGAAATAAGGTGATTCTTTGATTTATTTGGACAATGCTGCAACGACTCCTATGTCAGCAGTTGCTATTTCAGCTATGACCAAGGTTATGCAAGAAACCCACGGAAATCCTTCTAGTATTCATGGTCATGGTCGTCAAGCTGGCAAACTCTTGCGAGAAGCCCGTCAGGAACTAGCCCAGTTACTAAGGACAAAACCTCAACATATCTTTTTCACTTCTGGTGGGACTGAAGGCAATAATACTACCATCATTGGCTACTGTCTTCGTCACCAAGAACAAGGAAAACATATCATCACAACTGCCATCGAGCACCATGCTGTCCTTGAAACAATTGATTACTTGGTTCAACACTTTGGGTTTGAAGCAACCATTATCCAGCCAGAAAATCAAGAAATCACAGCCCAGCAAATTCAAAAGGCTTTACGTGACGATACGATTTTGGTTTCTACCATGTTTACCAATAATGAGACAGGAAACCTACTGCCCATCGCTGAAATTGGCCAAATACTCAAGCAACACCCTGCTGCCTATCATGTTGATGCAGTTCAGGCTATTGGTAAAATCCCAATTCATTCAGAAGAATTGGGCATTGATTTTCTCACTGCTTCTGCCCACAAATTCCATGGTCCTAAGGGAATCGGTTTTCTCTACGCATCTAGCATGGACTTTGATTCCTATCTACATGGCGGAGACCAGGAACAGAAAAAACGTGCAGGAACTGAAAATCTGCCTGCTATCGTAGGCATGGTTGCAGCCCTAAAAGAAGACCTAGAAAAACAAGAAGAACATTTTCAACATGTACAAAATCTAGAAACTGCCTTTCTGGCAGAGCTGGAGGGCATTCAGTATTACTTGAATAGAGGAAAACATCATCTCCCTTATGTTCTCAATATTGGATTTCCTGGTCAGAAAAATGACCTCTTACTCCTTCGGCTAGATTTAGCTGGAATTTCAATCTCTACTGGCTCAGCCTGTACTGCAGGCGTTGTCCAATCCAGCCATGTTCTTGAAGCCATGTATGGCGCAAATTCAGAACGCTTGAAGGAATCCCTTCGCATCAGTTTGTCGCCACAAAATACCGTTGAAGACCTACAAACCCTCGCAAAAACCTTAAAAGAAATTATCGGAGGTTAGCCATATGGCATTTGAAAAAATCATTCAGTTAAAAAATTGTCGTTACGATTACACTCTTAGCCCTTCTGTTAAAAAATTCACCCTCAAAGATAACACCTTTTTTGAAACTAAGGTTGGTAACTATGAACTGACTCGCCTTTTGGAAAAAGTGCCAAACAGCGGTGAAGGCTTCCAACTCAAAATCATCATTAACAAGGAAGTTACAGGGGCTAAAATCAATATCACTGATAAGTTTGGCCTTCGTCTAGTTGATATTTTCAAATCAGAAGACCACCATATTCATCAGGAAAAATTCTACTTCCTCATGGATAGCTTGGTAGAACGTGGTGTCTTTACAAAATCGGAAAGATAGAGCCAAAATGTTTGAACTGACCTATAAGGACTGCTATCATGTAGAGCGTACTCTCAAGTATGAGGATCATGAGGCTCTCATGTTGACTTTGTCAGGATGTGTAACCTTACCAGATACACTTTATGTGACTTCTCTGACTTTTAGGGGCCAAAAAGTTTATCAGGGTCTGGTCGGAGACCTCTACCGTTTTCTATCTCATGCAGATTTTTTACATCAAAACTAAGATTTTTCTTAGTTTTTTCTTATTTTTGTTGATTTTTTCACAATGTTTCTATAAAATAGAAGAATAGAAAGGTTGTGATTTTGTGAAAGATAAACAGTTTGCTATTCCAAAAGCTACAGCAAAAAGACTCTCTCTCTACTATCGAATTTTTAAGAGATTTCATGCAGAAAAGATTGAACGTGCCAACTCTAAGCAAATTGCAGAGGCTATCGGTATTGATTCAGCGACCGTACGTCGTGATTTTTCCTATTTTGGTGAACTTGGTCGTCGTGGTTTTGGATATGATGTCAAAAAACTAATGACATTTTTTGCCGATTTGCTCAATGACAACTCTATTACCAATGTCATGCTGGTTGGTATTGGAAATATGGGCCATGCCCTTCTCCACTACCGCTTCCACGAACGTAACAAGATGAAGATTATCATGGCCTTTGACCTAGATGACCATCCTGAAGTCGGTACCCAAACTCCTGACGGGATTCCCATTTACGGAATTTCTCAGATCAAGGATAAAATCAAGGATGCTGATGTGAAGACTGCTATCCTAACTGTTCCCAGCGTCAAGTCACAAGAGGTTGCTAATCTCTTGGTTGATGCTGGTGTGAAAGGAATTCTCAGTTTTTCACCAGTCCATCTGCATTTACCAAAAGACGTGGTCGTTCAGTATGTCGATTTGACAAGTGAACTCCAAACCCTCCTCTACTTCATGCGAAAAGAGGATTAGAAAGCGAAAATCATTTTATGAAAAAACCAGTTATTGGGATTACAGGAAACGAAAAAACTCATCCAGATGATGACATCATGATGAGCTACGCAGCAAAAGGCTTTGTTGAAGGCGTTAAAGATGCTGGAGGGATTCCCATCATCCTACCGATTGGTGATCAAGAAATGGCCTGCCACTATATCAGTTTGATTGACAAGCTCATCTTGACAGGTGGGCAAAATGTCGATCCAAAATTCTATGGCGAACCCAAAACCATTGATAGCGATGACTATCACCTTCAAAGAGATATCTTCGAACTGGCCCTCATCAAGGAAGCTATTAAACAGAAAAAGCCCATTTTCTCTGTCTGCCGTGGTACCCAACTCTTTAACGTTGCCATGGGTGGAACTTTGTACCAAGATATCGAAGACCATTGGCAGGATTCTTCTGTTGAGTACACAACTCAACGCTTGGTGACAGAACCAGATACCGTTCTCCAAGAAATCTATGGAGAAATCTCTCATATCAACTCCTTCCACCACCAGAGCATCAAGGACTTAGCACCAAATTTAAAAGTTGTGGCTCATGATCCTAAAGATGGTATCATTGAGGCTGTCATGAGTACGGATGATGTCGCCTTTCTCGGTGTCCAATGGCATCCAGAACTTCTTTTTGAAAATCGTCCCAAAGATAAAAAACTCTTTGACTATGTCGTTAATGAACTTTAGATTAAATCTGTCTTTTCACGATAACTAAAGTAATTAGAATGAGAGACAATCAAATGGTCCAAGAGAACAATCCCCATCAGTTCGCAGGCTTCTTTAACAAGTTTAGTGACATGATCATCATTTTGGCTAGGCGCTACCGCTCCTGAAGGATGATTGTGGACCAAGATAAGAGAAGTCGCCATATGCTTGATTGCATAGTGAAGAATCTCTCGCGGTTCAGCGATACTACGAGTTACAGAACCGATAAAAATGGTCTGCTGATGGATGATTTGATTT
The DNA here is from genome assembly GCF_001457635.1 of Streptococcus pneumoniae. Lineage (NCBI taxonomy): Bacteria > Bacillati > Bacillota > Bacilli > Lactobacillales > Streptococcaceae > Streptococcus > Streptococcus pneumoniae. Next base: position 1,481,746 of record NZ_LN831051.1, on the reverse strand, counting down.
TGAGTATTGAGATAGAGTGCCACCAGGTGCTCTTGTTTTTTATCCCCTAATTCCTGCTGCATCTTCTTGGCCAACTTTTGACTGCTGAGAATACTTTCCATTTCAAGAGTCTCGTGTTTGTGAATACGATGCCCCAGTTCAATCATAGCTTGTAATTCTATGGCCTTAACACGCCCAATACCAGACAAACTCTGCAATTCCTGCAGGGTCATTTTTTTCAAATCCGTTAGGCTTGAAAGATTGTTCAAGACTTTTTGGGCAATTTCAAAAACGCTAGCTTGACGTGTTCCTGTCCTGAGTAAAATAGCTAGCAACTCTTGGTTACTAAGCGCTTCAACTCCTTCCTTGGCCAGCCTTTCTCTTGGTAATAGTGAATCTTCTTGGAATGAAATACTGTACATAAAAATCCTCCTCACTTTATTATTCGTGAGAAGGATGGAAAATTAGATTTTTTTCTCAATTGGAGCCACACTGGCTAAAAGTTTTTTCAAACCTACTTCTGGGAAATTGATTTTCAATTCCTGCCTAGCACCGCTACCTGAAACTTCCAGAACAGTTCCCTCTCCCCATTTCTTGTGGAGAGCAATGTCACCAATGGACCAATTTGCCTCGCTAGATGCTGGTTTTGCGCCAGCTGTAAATTGACCAAATGGAAGACCGCTTGACTGGATTGATTTTGGGGCAGCACCGCGTTTACGGTCTTGAAGAGCCTGAGCCAAACTCATACCTTGACCAAAGGAAATACTACCACTGCTATATGATGCCTTAAAGCTTGTATTTGCAGGACGAGTCAGACCTTGATACTCAAGCAAATCTGAACTGATTTCGTTAATAAAACGAGTCGGACGGTTATAATTGGTACGACCAAAAAGCAAGCGTGAGTTGGCATTGGTCAGATAGAGAATTTTCTCTGCACGCGTGATACCTACATAGGCTAGACGGCGCTCTTCTTCTAATTCATCTGGATCTTCAGTCGCACGACTAAGTGGAAAGACATTTTCTTCCATCCCAATCAAAAAGACAACTGGAAATTCGAGACCTTTGGCAGCATGCAGGGTCATCAAGGTCACTTCTGATGTCTCCTGACTACCTGAATCTGTGTCGGCAATCAAAGCCAAGTCATTTAAGAAACGACTCAGTTTGTCCAGACCAGTTTCCTCTTCTGTCACATCAGTGGTGTCATCAAAGTTCTTCGTAACAGAAAGAAACTCTTCGATATTTTCAACCCTTGCCTTGCTTTCTAGAGTCGCTTGGGCGTTAAGAATATCGACATAACCTGTTTTTTCTAGGACGGACTCAACCAACTCTGTAATGCTTAAGTGGTCTAGCTGCTCCCGCAAATCAAGCATCATATTGGCAAAATCCCAGATAGATTGGGCTGCCTTACCCTTGATACCAGACAACATAATATTAGCAGAAGCATCCAGCATAGACATATTTTGCAAATTTGCAAAATCACGGATTTTCTCAACTGTACCTAGACCAATTCCACGTTTAGGCTCGTTGATAATACGCTCAAAACTAATGTTGTCACTCAAATTAGCAATAAGGTTGAGATAAGCAATAATATCGCGAATTTCCTTACGGCTGTAGAATTTGGTTCCGCCAACCATGGTATAAGGAATGTTAGACTTGAGCAGGGCTTCCTCAATTGTACGGGACTGGGCATTAGTCCGATAGAGAACTGCAAAATCCTTATGAAGGAAGTTTTGACTGCGACTAAGTTCATCGATGGTTCTGGCTACAAATACAGCCTCATCCAGCTCATCATCAGCACGATAGTAAACGATTTGCTCCCCATCAGCGTTTTGAGTCCAGAGATTTTTAGGACGGCGATTTTTATTATTTTTAATAACCTCGTTGGCCGCTTGGAGAATGGTTTTGGTTGAGCGGTAATTTTCCTCCAACAAAACAACCTTAGCTTTGGGGTAATCCTTTTCAAAGTCCAAGATATTCTGCATATCAGCACCACGCCAACCGTAGATAGACTGGTCCGCATCCCCAACCACACAGATATTTTTAAAACGGGAAGCCAAGAGTTTGACCAATTGGTACTGAGCGTGGTTGGTATCTTGGTACTCATCAACGTGGATGTATTGGAATTTTTGCTGGTAGTAGGTCAAAACATCAGGATTTTGATCAAAGAGACGCAAGGTCAGCATAATCAAATCATCAAAGTCAACGGATTCAGACTGACGAAGTTCTTTTTGATAGGTTGTATAACACTGGGCCACAATTTGCGTATACATATCGCCAGCTTGGGCAGCATAAGCAACATCATCAATCAAATCATTCTTAGCATTGGAAATGGTCCCCAAAATAGTTCGTTCATTCCATTTTTTAGGATCCAAGTTCAACTGTTTGAGAATACGTTTCATGAGCGTTCGCTGTTCACCAGGATCCACAATTGTAAAATTACGATTGTAGCCAATATGGTCCGCATCGCGACGCAAAATACGCACACACATGGAGTGGAAGGTCGCAATCAGACAGTCCTGAGTAGCTGGATTGAGGCTATAAGCACGCTCTTTCATCTCACGCGCAGCCTTGTTGGTAAAGGTAATGGCCAAGATATTCCAAGGATTGACCAGCTTTTCATCAATCAAATAAGCGATACGGTGGGTTAAAACACGAGTCTTTCCAGAACCAGCTCCTGCCATGATTAGCAAGGGACCTTCTGTCGTTTGCACCGCCTCAGCCTGACGGTCATTCATTCCATTTAATAATGCGTTCATCTTCTCTTCCTTACTCTTGAAGTCAATATTTCTATTATATCAGAAATCAGGGAAAATAGAAACTTTACGGGGAGTAGCAAAATATAGTGGATTGAAACTAGAATACTACACTGTGGGTTTCTAAAACACTCGACTTTTTCACCCAATTTTTTCATAAACTAGCTCAATACCTCAATAGACTTCCTGCAAAACTAGAATCCTAGTTCATGATTGATAATGCCAGCAATCAAATTCATTCGTAATCCGAAGCGTTTACGATGATTTCGATAGGTTGTTGAAAACATTTTAAACGTTTTTACTTTGGCAAAGATGTTCTCAACCTTGCTTCTCTCCTTGGATAGCGCATGGTTATAGGCTTTATCTTCAGCTGTTAGCGGCTTGAGTTTGCTGGATTTACGTGGAGTTTGTGCTTGAGGATATATCTTCATGAGCCCTTGATAACCACTGTCAGCCAAGATTTTTCCAGCTTGTCCGATATTTCTGCGACTCATTTTGAACAACTTCATATCATGACAATAGTTCACAGCGATATCCAAAGAAACAATTCTCCCTTGACTTGTGACAATCGCTTGAGCCTTCATAGCGTGAAATTTCTTTTTACCAGAATGATTCGCTAATTGTTTTCTTAGGGCGATTGATTTGTACTTCCGTCGCATCAATCATTACCGTGTCCTCAGAACTGAGAGGAGTTCTTGAAATCGTAACACCACCTTTGAACAAGAGTTACTTCAACCCATTGGCTCCGACGGAGTAAGTTGCTTTCGTGGATACCAAAATCAGCCGCAATTTCTTCATAAGTTCGATATTCTCGCACATATTGAAGAGTGGCCATAAGAAGGTCTTCTAGGCTTAATTTAGGTTTTCGTCCACCTTTTGCGTGTTTAAGTTGATAAGCTGTTTTTAATACAGCTAACATCTCTTCAAAAGTGGTACGCTGAACACCAACAAGACGCTTAAATCGTGCATCAGTTAGTTGTTTACTTGCTTCATCATTCATAGAACTACTATACCATATTTTATTTCGCAGGAAGTCTAATATTGTCAAATACTGGAACGCTCATTGCTGGGATACAGAATAAGATTGGCCCAGCTTCGATAACTGGGATACCTGGTTCAAAACCAAGGTCTGTTGCAGCGATTGGTGTAAAGATATCGTAACCTTTCATAAGGTCTTCGTTTACATCTTTCACCATGACTGCATCACAGTGAACATCATAACCACGGTTTGAAAGTTCTTCTTCTAGAGCACTTTTAATTTGGTGACTTGAGTTAACACCTGCACCGCAGGCAGCAAGAATTTTAATCATATAGACTTCCTCCGATTTTATTTTTTAATAGACAAGATTAAGCGATTGCTCCATCTATATAAGCATAAAGTTTTTCTGGTTCGGAAATTTTTGATAGGTCTTCAAGATGTCCATTTCCTGTGAAAAAGTCCATCAACTGAGCCAGAATATTTGTTTGACTTGAACTTGAATTGTTAATGATAAAGAAGAGTAGGGATACTTCTACTTCCTTATCAGGAGCTATCATATTGTGAAAAGTTACTGGTTTTTCTAATCGAACAACCACCACTTTCTCAGCTAGATTATGAACAATATCTGTGTGAGGAATCGCTACATTTGGCAAGTTCTTTCCTAGAAATTCCATATCTAAACCAGTTGGAAATGACTTTTCACGCGTGATCAAGGCTTCACGATAAGTTGGAGTGACAATTTATCGTTCTTCCAACAAGCTTGCTACCTGATCAAAGAGTTGTTCTTGATTATCCGCTTCTAAGCAAAACACAAGGTTTTTGTCAAAGAAATAATCTAATACCATAAGGTTTTCCCTTCTTTCCATTAACTTTATGCCATAAGTATAACACTATATGAAATCGTTGTTAATTACTTTCTGTTCTTTTTTGTCTCTTTTTTATATTTTTGTTTTGTTTATAGTTTGTTATATAAAAATAAACACACAAACAGATACTCCAAGCATTTTTCTGTTCTAATACTCAATGAAAATCAAAGAGCAAACTAGGAAGCTAGCCGCAGGTTACTCAAAACACAGTTTTGAGGTTGTAGATGAAACTGACGAAGTCAGTAACCATACATACGGTAAGGCGACGCTGACGTGGTTTGAAGAGATTTTCGAAGAGTATAAAAACTAAAAAAGCAGACCATCTAAGCCTGCTTTACTATTGATTCTTATATAAATTTCCTGTGAACAAGGAAAGGCATTTCTGATAACTTATTCTTCATCCATACTCAAGACGCTGAGGAAGGCTTCTTGCGGAACTTCAACTGATCCGATGGATTTCATGCGTTTCTTACCAGCTTTTTGTTTTTCAAGGAGTTTACGCTTACGAGAAACGTCACCACCATAACATTTAGCAAGTACGTTCTTACGAAGGGCCTTGATATCAGTACGAGCGACAATCTTGTGTCCAATAGCCGCTTGGATTGGAACTTCAAATTGTTGGCGAGGGATGATTTTCTTGAGTTTATCAACGATGAGTTTCCCACGTTCGTAGGCAAAGTCCTTGTGAACGATAAAGCTGAGGGCATCCACCTTATCTCCATTGAGAAGGATATCCATTTTCACCAGCTTAGATGGGCGATATTCTGACAATTCGTAGTCAAAGCTTGCATAACCACGTGTCGAAGACTTAAGTTTATCAAAGAAGTCAAAGACAATTTCAGCAAGAGGAATTTGATAGATAACATTGACACGGTTATCATCAATATAGTCCATAGTCACAAAGTCCCCACGCTTACGCTGAGCTAGCTCCATTACTGCTCCGACGAACTCCTGTGGTACCATGATTTGCGCCTTGACATAAGGCTCTTCAATGGTCGCAATCTTAGTTGGGTCTGGAAACTCAGATGGGTTAGACACATCCATAGACTCACCGTCGGTCAAATTAACTTTGTAAATAACAGACGGAGCTGTCATGATGAGGTCAATATTGAACTCACGCTCTAAACGTTCCTGGATAACATCCATATGGAGAAGTCCAAGAAATCCACAACGGAAACCAAATCCAAGTGCCTGAGATGTTTCTGGTTCAAACTGAAGACTAGCATCATTCAGTTGCAATTTTTCAAGCGCTTCACGCAGGTCATTGTACTTGTTTGATTCGATTGGGTAGAGACCCGCAAAGACCATAGGATTCATCTGCTTATAACCATGTAATGGTTCTGCCGCAGGATTGGTTGCCAAGGTAACGGTATCACCCACACGAGTATCCTGAACCGTCTTGATAGACGCCGCAATGTAACCAACATCACCAGTCGCAAGGAAATCACGACCAACCGCTTTGGGTGTAAAAATACCGACTTCGGCCACATCAAAGGTCTTACTATTGCTCATGAGCTGAATCTTATCACCAGGTTTGACCACTCCGTCCATGACACGTACTTGGAGGATAACCCCACGGTAAGCATCGTAAACAGAGTCGAAAATCAAGGCCTTAAGTGGCGCCGTCACATCACCCGTTGGTGCTGGTACTTTTTCTACAATTTGCTCGAGGATTTCTTCAATCCCAATACCAGCCTTGGCAGAAGCCAAAACTGCTTCACTGGCATCCAAACCAATCACATCTTCAATCTCTGTACGCACGCGCTCCGGATCTGCAGCCGGCAGGTCAATTTTATTAATGATAGGCATGATTTCCAAATCATTATCCAAAGCCAGATAAACGTTGGCAAGAGTTTGAGCCTCAATTCCTTGAGCCGCATCGACCACCAAAATAGCACCCTCACAGGCAGCTAGCGAACGTGAAACTTCATAGGTAAAGTCAACGTGCCCTGGTGTGTCAATCAAGTGGAAAATATAAGTTTCCCCATCTTTTGCAGTGTAATTCAACTCGATGGCATTCAACTTAATAGTAATTCCACGTTCCCGCTCTAGATCCATGCTATCCAAAAGCTGGGCCTGCATTTCACGACTTGAAACCGTCTCTGTTTTTTCCAAAATGCGGTCTGCTAGAGTTGATTTTCCGTGGTCAATATGGGCGATAATAGAGAAGTTACGGATCTTCTCCTGTCGTTTTTTCAATTCTTCTAAGTTCATGATTCTCTTCCTTTCAGGGTATCTATTTATTATAAATTGTTTTTGATATTTTGACAAGACCATACCCTGCTAGGAGTACTAATCTTCAGCGACAAAGCCGTCATTTTCGATAAAGTGGTGTTCTGTCATTCCTTGGTCTGTAAAGACAATCCCGTGAAGGACACCACCATAAACAGCTCCTCCATCCATTCCAATCTTGCCATCTTCTGTAGTCCAAAGCTCAGATGTACCGCGTTCTTGCTGTAACAAACCATAGACCGGTGTATGACCGAAGACAATGGTTTTTCCAGTATGATTTTCAGCTCCGTGGAATGGTTTTCTAAGCCATACTTTTTTATAATCTGTTGTTTCATGCCAGTCGTCCAAGGTCAAATCAATACCTGCGTGAACAAAGATATACTTGTCTGTCTCTACTACAAATGGCATTTGACGAATGAATTCGACCAAGTCTGCCGCTTCAGCGGCAACCCGCTTGGCATCTTCTACTCCATCAACTGGTGCATCCAAGGGACGACCTAGGATAGAGTTAATGGTTGTATCTCCACCATTGCGACGATAATGGTCATAACTTTCTTCTGGGTCATCTAGCCAAGTCAAAAACATATACTCGTGGTTTCCAGACAAACAGATAGCCCCTTGATTGTCCACCAAGTCCTTGACCATTTCAAGAACACGGTGACTATCCTCACCTCTGTCAATCAAATCACCTAGAAAGAGCAACTGGGTCTGACCATCCCAGGTTTTAAGAAGGTCTTCCAGCATCCCAGCTTTTCCGTGAACATCTCCAATTACATAATAATCTGTCATCTTATTTCTCCCTGTTTCTCAACAATTCTCTGGCTTGCGTCAGGGCTGCTTCTGTCACATCATCACCTGCCAACATCTTGGCAACTTCCTCCACTCGCTCTTCGACTGTCAAGAGACGAACAGTCGAAACCGTTGAATGGTCATTACTAATCTTCTCAATAAAGAATTGATAATCTGCAATCGCAATTACTTGTGGCAAATGGGAGATAGCCAAAACCTGACCATACTGACCAATTTTATGAATTTTCTGAGCAATAGCTTGAGCAACACGACCTGAAACTCCCGTATCCACCTCATCAAAGACAATGCTAGTCTTGCCTTCTTTACGTGAAAAGGCAGACTTAATGGCTAACATGAGACGAGATAATTCCCCTCCAGAAGCAACCTTAACCAAGGGTTTAAAGTCTTCTCCAGGGTTGGTTGAAATATAAAACTCAACCATTTCATTTCCCTCACGACTGAATTTTCCCTTACTAAAACGAACCTGAAACTGGGCTTTTTCCATATAAAGATCTTGCAGTTCTTGTTTAATCTCAGCTTCGAGTTGCTGAGCCAAATTATGACGAGCAGAAGCAAGTTGACCTGCCAAATTGACAAGATTGACTTCCAACTTCTTAAGCTCTGCTTCCATGTCCTCAGACGAAAGATTATTGCCTGTCAAGAGATTGTATTCTTCCGTAATCTTGGCAAAATAAAGCAAAACATCATCAACAGTCCCACCATACTTACGAGTAATAGTATGAAGGAGGTCCAAACGATTCTCAACCTGCATGAGGCGATTGCCATCAAAATCAAGGTCCTCAATGATAGCTTCCAAACGTTTGCTAATGTCTTCTAAAACATAGTAGGTCTCAGACAGAGAGCTTGAAATTTCACGGTATTCAGGATCATACTCTTCGACACTTTCCATGTCATTCATAGCTGAACGAACATTGGCCAGACTTGAAAAATCTTCATTGTCCAACATACTGTAGGCATTGGTCAGTGTATCCGCAATATTTTTGTGGTTGAGGAGTTTATCTCGCTCTTGATTGAGAGCCAAGTCTTCTCCAGCCTGCAAGTTTGCTGCCTCAATCTCTGCCATTTGAAATTCCAACATTTCGATACGTGCCTTGTGTTCCTGTTGGTTTTTCTTGACTTCCAGAACCTGCTTGCGCATTTTCCGATAGGCATCAAAACTCGTTTGATAGGTTTCTTTCAAGTCCCAAAAAGCGGCATCACCAAATTCATCCAACATCTGGATATGCAGTTGGGGACGCATTAACTCCTCATGGTCATGCTGACCATGAATATCTACAAGATGTTGCCCAATAGCTCGCAAAACAGACAGATTAACCATCTGACCATTTACACGGCTGATACTACGACCATTTTGCAAGATTTCCCGACGGATGATAATTTCATCACCTAATTCTAAACCTTGCTCATCAAAAATTTCCTGTAAAAGACGACTATTCTCAACTGAGAAAAGCCCCTCAATCTCTGCCTTTGGTGCACCATGACGAATAACATCTGTCGTCGCACGAGCTCCCAACATCATATTCATGGCATCAATGATAATCGACTTCCCTGCACCCGTTTCACCAGTCAGGACAGTCATCCCCTTTTCAAAATTGAGGGAAATAGCCTCAATAATGGCAAAGTTTTTTATCGAAATTTCAAGTAACATATAGACCTACCAATTTTTTACTTGTTCAAAGATTTCCTCTGCTAGACTTCCACTTCTGGCAATGACTAAAATCGAGCTATCATCAGTCAAACAGCTAAAAATCTTGTCTGCAAAAGTCTCGATTAACTGAGCTTTTACAAAAGCCGTATTTCCTGGAATAACTTGGAGATTGATCATCTTATCCATCAATTCAGCCGATTCGATATTGTCTTCAGCCAGTTGCAGACTTTTTACGATTGATTTTGGCAATTCGTAGACATAGGTGTTGTCTCTCAAAGGAATTTTGACAATACCTAACTCTTTGATATTTCGGGATACCGTCGCCTGAGTGGCAGTGATACCTGCTTCTTTCAAATGTTCTACAATTTCTTCTTGCGTGCCGATTTGATAATCTGTCACCAATCTTCTAATTTTTTCAAGTCTCTCTTTTTTATTCATTTTTAAATTGACTATGCGCCCTCTCTACTGCTTCTTTAATCTCAGCAAGAATCTGATTGCTTGCTGACTTTTCTTTTTTCAAATACGCTAAAAATTCAATATTTCCATGTCCACCTTGGATGGGAGAAAAGTCCAAGCCAAGGACTGAAAAACCTACCTCTACTGCCATAGCTGTTACAGATTCAAGGACATTCTGATGAACCTTAGCATCTCGAATAATTCCATTTTTCCCAATCTGCTCACGTCCTGCCTCAAACTGAGGTTTGACAAGTGCTACCACCTGACCTTGATCAGCCAAGACACGGTGCAAGGCTGGCAAAATCAGACTAAGGGAAATGAAACTCACATCAATACTGGCAAAGCTCGGCTCCTGCTCGAAATCAGTCTTTTCAGCATAGCGGAAATTGAACTGCTCCATGCTGACAACTCGTGGGTCTTGGCGTAATTTCCAAGCCAACTGATTGGTACCAACATCGACTGCAAAGACCAACTTGGCACTATTCTGTAGCATGACATCGGTAAAACCTCCAGTAGAGGCCCCGATATCAATCGTAGTCGCGCCATCCACCGACAAATCAAAGACCTGCAAGGCCTTTTCCAGTTTCAAACCACCACGGCTGACATACTTGAGTTTCTCCCCCTTGAGTTTTAATTCGGTATCATCTGGAATTTTCTCTCCTGGCTTGTCAAACCGTTCTCCATTAAGGACTGCTACGACTAGGCCAGCCATCACACCTCGCTTGGCCTGCTCTCTCGTTTCAAACAACCCCTGTTTATAAGCTAGTACATCCACTCTTTCCTTAGCCATTGATTCTCAAACTTTCTACTACACTTACAATCGATTCTGTTTCAAAGGGAACCTGCTGGGCAATTTCTTCCAATTTTTCATTAGCTTGATCCAGGGTTTGGTTACAAAAGGCAATGGACTCTTCCAAGCCCAACAAGGCAGGATAGGTTGATTTTTCTGCCTGCAGATCCTTTTGAGGTGTCTTACCGATTTCCTCAAAACTAGCTGTCACATCCAGTACATCATCTCTGACTTGAAAAGCAAGTCCAATCAATTCACCCACAGTTTTCAGCTTCACCTGCATTTCAGGTGACAATTCAGCTATAATAGCTGCCGCTTGGAAGGGATAGGCTAGTAACTTCCCAGTCTTATTGGCATGAATAGTCTGAAGTTCTTCCAGAGACAAGTGCTGGTGTTCGCCCTCCATATCCAAAACTTGCCCTGCCACCATACCCAGACTACCTGAAGCAAGGGATAAGTTGGCAATCAAGTCCACCTTGATCTGACTTGGCAAATCTGCCTGCGCAATCAAGGCATATGGGTCTAAGAATAAGGCATCTCCAGCCAAAATGGCCATAGCTTCACCGAATTTCTTGTGATTGGTTAACCGCCCTCTTCGATAATCGTCATCATCCATAGCAGGAAGGTCATCGTGAATCAAGCTCCCTGTATGAATCATCTCCAAGGCAGTAGCTACCTGCGCGTGAGCAGGTTTGATGGCAACCTGCAAGGCTTCCAGAACTTCTAACAAGAGAAAAGGCCGAATACGCTTGCCACCAGCATGAATAGAATAGAGAACAGACTCCCGTAAACTAGAGGCAAACTGCTGGTCTCCATAAAAATCTTCCAAAGCCGACTCGACAAGAGCTAATTTTTCTTGCTTTTTCATTCAAAATCACTTTCTGTTCCGTCTTCTTGCATGACCTTGACCAAGGTCTTTTCAGCCTTGTCCAGCGTAGCTTGGAGCTCTTTTGACAAGACCATGCCCTTTTGAAAGGCAGTAATCGCATCTTCCAGAGCAATTTCACCATTTTCCAAACTTTGGACAATGGTTTCCAGTTCTGCTAGATTTTCCTCAAATTTCTTTTGTTTTGACATCTTTAACCTCTAATTCTACTTGACCATCTCGCATCAAAAGCGTTACTTGGTCTTTTTTCTTCAAACTCTCAACCGAATCTACAACGGACTCTTCTTTTTTGACAATAGCATAACCACGCGCCACGATTCGGCTAGTATCCAACATGAGCAAAGCTTCCGAAAGTCGCTTGGCCTCAGCAACCTTGGCGTCATAAACTAACGCCATTTGGCTACCTAAGAGCTTGTCCAACTGTCCTAAACGGTCTTGATAGCGTTGGATTTTGGTAACAGGTGATAATTGTACTAATTGATGAGTTCTTGCTTGAACTAATTGTTTGTTATCAGAAATCCGAGTTCGCAAACTTTGTTTCAAACGCAGTTGCAGTTGGTCCAAGCGTTGCAAATAACCGTCATACAAGCGCTCAGGTTGTCTAAAGATAACAGACTGACTGCATTTTTTCAAAGCCTCTTGTTTCTTAGATAGAACATTTCGGACTGCCGTTACCATCCGTTTTTCCTGATTTTGCAAATGAGCTAATACATCCAACTTGGTCACAGGTGTTGCCAGTTCAGCCGCCGCTGTTGGCGTTGCAGCGCGTCGATCTGCCACAAAATCTGCCAAGGTCACATCCGTTTCATGCCCCACACTAGAGATAACTGGCAAACGAGATTCAAAAATAGCTCGTACCACAATTTCTTCGTTAAAGGCCCAGAGATCCTCAATAGAACCACCTCCACGACCAATAATGAGCAAATCCAAATCGTCCCGTTGATTAGCACGCGCAATATTTCTAGCAATTTCCTCCGCAGCCCCTTCACCTTGAACCTTGGTCGGATAAAGAAGGATGTCAACACCTGGGAATCGCCTGCTGACGGTCGTGATAATATCTCGAATAACGGCTCCACTACGGCTGGTTACTACCCCAATTCTCTTAGAAAATTGGGGCAGAGCTTGCTTGAAGCGTTCTTGAAACAGGCCTTCTTCTGTCAATTTTTTCTTAAGTTGTTCAAACTGAATCGCAAGCGCCCCAACCCCATCAGGCTCAGCTTTTTCAATGATGATGGAGTAGCTACCACTTGGTTCATAAACCTGTACACGCCCAATCACATTGATCTTCATTCCTTCTTCCAGGTCAAACCCTAATTTCTGATAAATCCCAGACCAGATGGTCGCTTGAATAACTGCATGGTCATCCTTTAGGGAGAAATATTGGTGAGTAGGTCGTTTACGAAAGTTGGAAACTTGACCAGTTAAATAGACCCGTTCCAAGTATGGGTCTTTATCGAATTTCATTTTCAGATACTTGGTCAAAGTTGTTACCGATAAATACTTTTCCATCTCCACCTACTATTCATTTACTTGCTCTTTCATGGGTATTATTATACCAAAAATATGCCTAAAAATCTCCATTTATGTACCATTATGAGGGAAAAATAGAAAAAGGAGGCAAGGCCTCCACATGTGATTATTTGCTGTTTCGAGCTTCTTCCAAAATCTTTGCAATCTTGGTCGTCAACAGGTCGATAGCCACGGTATTGCTAACCCCTTCAGGAATGACGATATCAGCATAACGCTTAGTTGACTCGATAAACTGGTGGTACATTGGTTTGACCACACCTAAGTACTGGTTAATAACGCTATCAAGGCTACGGCCACGCTCCTCCATATCACGCTTGATACGACGAATAATGCGCACATCGTCATCCGTATCCACAAAAATCTTGATATCCATCAAATCGCGCAGACGCTTGTCCTCCAAGACCAAAATGCCCTCAACGATAAAGACATCTTGAGGCTCCTGACGATAGGTCTTGCTACTCCGTGTATGCTCTGTATAGTCGTAGGTCGGGATGTCCACCGGACGCCCTGCCAACAATTCCTTAATCTGCTCGATCATCAAGTCTGTATCAAAGGCAAAAGGATGGTCATAGTTGGTTTTGACACGCTCTTCAAAGGTCAAATGAGACTGATCCTTGTAGTATGAATCATGCTCAATCATGGAAATCTTTTCATCAGGAAAATGCGATAAAATGGCTCTTGAAACACTGGTTTTACCACCACCAGAACCACCTGTCACTCCAATAATGATTGGTCTATTTTGCATGCTATCCTCCGTTATTTTATCCGTCGTCTATTCTATCACATTTTTTACAAAATTTATAGTCTCATCAGCAAAAAACACCAGAGTCTTCCCTCTGATGTTCGACAGTTTTAACGAAAGCCCTGTAGGGTTTGAGCAAGCATCTGCAAGAAAGCCAGTCTCCCTCTTTCCTGGCTAGGAGCTTTGGCAATCCATAAACCAAAATCAATGACAGACTTAGGTGCCTGGTAATGATGCGTCATGAGGTAAAGTGACAACCCTTGACTCAAATTGGCCATGACCGTTTGGTATTTTTCATTTCTGTCTAAATTTTGTATAGCAAGACGAAACAGGTGACTCAACTCACTATTTTCATTTATTTCTTTTTGTTGAAGAAGTTGCTCCACCCTTTCTCGAAACTCATTTCGCATCATGGAATTATCACACCAAATTCTGGGCCTAAGTTCCCACCAGAACCTGTAATGGACTCTAAATATTTATCTGAAAGAATTTTAAATTGCTTCATTTCACACCTCTAAATTTCTATATAGATTATTTGAGTACCTACAACTCGCAACAATTGGAATATTATAATTCCCAAAACCATTCTACTATTAGTATGGGGTTTTAGCAAGCAATTGTTATCTATCACCCGATTTTTATTCCTAAACGATCTAGCTAAAAACCTTCCTTGGCTTATAGAGATTGCCCCGTTTTTCTAGAATGGCTAACAATTTATCATCTTCAAAGGCAGCCAGTTCTTTGTCCGTTTGGTCTAGCTCAATAAAACGACCAAAGCGAACTTCTGTAGCCTCTTCTGGAGTTAGGAAAACTTTGACAAGGTCACCTGTCCCAATCTCTAAAGGATGGAGAAAATCTAATTGCCCAGCCTCTACTTTTTCAGCAATTTCCTCCAAGGCAAGAGCGTCTTCTAATTGTAAGCCAGCAGCACTAGTACGAGTCAAATGGGACATATGAGCCGCATAACCAAGCTTTTCACCCAAATCAACTGACAAAGTACGGATGTAAGTCCCTTTACTGCATTTTACACGAAAAGTGAATCGGGCAAGTTGGCCATCATAAGAAATCGGACTTGTTCGCTCAAATTGATAAATGGTCACCTGACGTTCTGGACGCTCCACTTCCTGACCAGCACGCGCATACTCATAGAGCTTGCGACCATTAACCTTAACTGCCGAATACATAGGGGGAATCTGGGTAATAGGCCCAGTCAAGCTAGCAATCGCTTCATCAACAAGCTTTTCATCCAAGGGAGACAAAACAGGGGTTTCTGCGATCACTTCCCCACTAGCATCCTCAGTCGTCGTGGAATAACCCAGAGTAATTTCCCCCTCATAGATCTTACCCTCGTCCTGCATAAACTCGGCCATGCGTGTCGCCTTGCCAACCGCAATCGGCAAAACACCCACCACATCCGGATCCAAGGTTCCACCATGACCAATTTTCTTGGTTCCCAAAATCTTACGCAGTTTAAAAACCGCATCATGCGAGGTCATTCCTGCTTCTTTTTTTAAGTTGATAATACCGTTCATTTTTGCTTTCTACTCCCCCTTCAGTGCTTCGAACTTCGCTTTCATTGTTGGATTTTTCCGGGTCAATTTTTTAACAGAGACATCTTCCAATTTGTTGTTAGCTAGACGGAGTTGGTTTTCAGATGTAGTCAGGAATTTCTTAACCTCTTCCATGCGTTTGATGGCCTTGTCGATTTCATCAATAGCTTTTCCAAAGTTAGTCGAAGCTGAATTATAGTTCTTAGCAAAAGCTAGCTTAAAGGCATCCAAATCTTCCTCAAAATGCGTAATGTCAATATTTTGCTCGCGAACCAAGGCCAACTCCTGCTTGTATTTTAGGGAATTTAGCGCCGCATTACGTAAGAGACCAATCAATTGGATAAAGAATTGAGGACGAACAACATACATTTTTTCATACTCGTGACTGACGTCAACAATCCCTGTGTTAAAGTAGTCATTATCAGCCTCAAGCATGGTCACCAAAACGGCATACTCACAGTTCTTCTCCCGACGGTCCTTGTCCAATTCCTTGTAAAAATCTGCATTCTTGTGCTTCTTCTCTGTTCCGTCCGCTTCATTTTTCATCTCAAACATGATAGAAATGATTTCAACTCCATTTTCATCACACTCACGGAAGATAAAGTCCCCTTTAGACCCACGCGAAGAGACCTTGTTATCCTTCTCAAAGTAAGCATTTGGAAAGGCGAAACTACGAACCTTGTTAAACTCACTCTCTGCATACTGTTCTAGGCTTTCCCCAATCGCTTTTGTAGATTGTTGAGCCTTAAAATTCTTATAAAACTCGACTTGTTCACTGGCTGCTTTGAGCTGGGCTTCGTAGTTTTGCTTAACAGAAGCCAAAGACAACTCATTTTCCTTTTCTTGCAGTAGGAGCTGATTTTTGACCTGATTGCGTTCTTTTTCTAGGTCAGAAAGGGTCTTTTGCAATTGATTTTCATGCTCCAAACGCAAGGTCGCCAACTGGTTTTCCAAGGCCTGTACTTCCTTGTCCTTAGCCAATAAGGCCTGATGGCTTGTCTGTTCAACTTCTTTCTTGGCCAATTCTTTTTCTGTATCAAAGTTTTGGATTTGACTCTGCAATTGCGCAATTTCTTGATCCTTCTGAGCCAGTTTAGTCTGTTGCTCATTCATAGCCTTTTGCTCAGCCAAGGCCAGTTCCTGCCTCATCCTATCGTGTAGTTCCTTATCAAACTCTGCCGTTCTCACTTGGGACAAAAGTTCAGCATACTGGCTTTCATTTACTGTAAAGACTTCCCCACAGTTGGGACATTTGATTTCGTTCATTACATTCCTCTTTCTAGACTTCTGTAACCATTATATCATGCCTGAGGGAAAATCAAAAACAGTGAGTCAAAACCCACTGTTTATCTTCTTTTACTTTAAATTTTTTCCAAGGCTAAGCGTAAGTCTTCAATCAAATCTTCTACATTTTCAAGACCGATAGACAAGTGGATTTGATTTGGTGTGACACCTGCTGCTTCTAGGTCTTTTTCTGACAATTGACCGTGAGTGATTGTTGCTGGATGGACAACAAGCGATTTAGCATCTGCCGCGTTTGCAAGGTCAGAAAAGATTTCTAAATTATCAATGGCCTTGCGTGCTTCTTCCTCGTCACCTTTGACGTGGAAGGTAAAGATTGAACCGACACCTTTTGGCAAGTATTTCTCAGCCAATGCATGATAAGGACTATCTGCAAGTTTTGGATAATTTACCTTTTCTACCTTAGGATGGTTGACAAGAAAATCAACAATTGTCTCAGCATTTTGTACATGGCGTTCCACACGAAGTGAAAGGGTTTCAAGTCTTTGTAGCAAGAGGAAAGCATTGAATGGTGACAAGGCTGCACCTGTATCACAAAGCAATTGAACTCGAACAGCTATAATAAAGGCTACTGCACCCACATCACGAGTATAGCTCAAATTGTGGCAGCTTGAACCCTCGTCAACAAATTGAGGGAATTTCCCTGAAGCCATCCAGTCAAAACGACCACTATCGACAATTATTCCTCCAATAGTTGTACCATGCCCACCGATAAACTTAGTCGCAGAGTGAATGGCAATGTCAACGCCATGAGAGAAGACGTTAATCAAATAAGGTATTGCAAAAGTATTGTCTGACACAAGTGGGATTTGATGTTTATGAGCAATCTCTGCCAGTTTTTCCAGGTCTGGAATATTAATCAAGGAGTTACCCAAGGTTTCAATCAAGACAAGCTTGGTATTGTCTTTGATAACTGCTTCTACTTCCTCCAAATTATCAACATCGACAAAGGTTGTTGTGATACCATAACGAGGAAGGGGTTCTTTCAAAAGATTGAAGGTTCCACCGTAAATAGTCGAAGCAGCCACTACATGGTCACCAGCATGGGCAAGCGCCAAAATCGTATAAGTCACTGCAGTCATACCTGATGCTGTTGCTAGCGCTTCAACACCACCTTCAAGGGCAGCTGTTGTAGGATTGGTGATACGAGTATAAATGTTCCCTGGTTTCCTCAAGGCAAACAGATCGGCACCTTCCTACGTGTCATCAAAAACAAAAAATGTTGTTTGATAAATCGGCACTGCACGAGACTTAGTAGCTGGAGCCACAACTTGACCAGCATGTA
Source organism: Streptococcus pneumoniae (assembly GCF_001457635.1). Classification (NCBI taxonomy): domain Bacteria; kingdom Bacillati; phylum Bacillota; class Bacilli; order Lactobacillales; family Streptococcaceae; genus Streptococcus; species Streptococcus pneumoniae. The sequence continues at coordinate 1,463,938 of NZ_LN831051.1, read as the reverse complement.
GTTGTAGAGTTTCAGATTTAAAATCACAAGTCATAAGGTGACCTCCATATCATTTTATTAAGGATATTGTAGCACCTTGAGTTATAGTTTACAAATATCAGTTTTCTATATTTTGATATAAGAAATAGCTATTACCTTATTTTGAAAATGAAAAAAGCACGACTCAATCGTGCTCATTTTCTTAATCTACATAAGTATCTTCGTTTTTATTGAGGAAGGCATATGGAAGACCCATCAAGAAGCCTCCTCCGATAAAGTTTCCGATGAAAGTCACACCCCAGTGGCGAAGCATATTTCCAACACCGAAGTTGGCAATTGAATCCGCAGCAACACTGAATTTCACAATCGCGAAAGAAGCAAAGTTCGCCGCAATGTGCTCGTTTGTTAAGAATACAAACATGTAAATAGCTGACAACACAAGCCAAAGTTTGGCACCACCATCTTTGACCAAAATAAATGACAGAATCGCAATATTTACGAAAATATTTGCCAAAATCGCCTCAAGCAAGACCAATTCATTTGAGCGGCCTAACTTCATCTCAACAACACCTGAGATGAAACTATCGTGTGTCAGATTCGCATAGGCTGCCGAATGAGCAAAGCCCCACCCTGCTATCAAGGCTCCGATAAGGTTGAACAAGGTACAGTATAGTAAAATCTCAGCTGTTTTTCTCCAAGAGATTTTTTTTAAGAAACTACCAGCAGTCAAGAACATCATGTTTGAAGTGACCAACTCGGCATTCAAAAAAACAATGTAGGCCAAGCCCCAAGCAAAAACGAATGGAAAGAGGAAGCGTCCACTACCTGGTGCAATTTTATTAATCAAGTCAGCCCCAACTGCACCTGCAGCAGTACTGAAGGTTAAAAATGCACCTGCGAACATCGAACGAATCGCATACTTAAATTTGCTTTGACTATAAAGACTTTCTTTCTTATTGCAAGCAAATTCAATCTTTGAGATAAATTCTGAAGAAACCATAATAAACTCCTAAATCTTTTTTCTTGATAATTATATCACAAACTTTAGGTTTTAGGAAGCGTTTTCTGTATTTCATAAAAGTTTATAGTAGATTGAAACTAGAATAGTACACCTCTACTTCTAAAACATTGTTAGAAATCGATTTGACTGTCCTGAACGATTCGTCCTATTCTTATTTCATTTTACTATATTTTTATGAAAATCTTAAAAAATCAGTGAAATCCATGATTTCACTGATTTGTATTAATAAAATTGTTTATATGGTTGATTGAAAGCTGTTAGAATTTCATCAGATGTTTGTGAATAATCTTTTGTTTCTTTCAAATCACCTTTGACAATAATACGTTCTGTAGCAGCAAGGTCTTCACAGGTTACTAATGTGATTTCATTGACCCCATCTCTATCATCAACTTCATCAACACGATCCGGTGTCACACGTTTGACTTCACGTATTTCATAAGTATAAACTTTATTTTTATCGGTTAGATAAATCTTCATGCCATTTTTAGCATTATCTAAAGGAGAAAATAACATTTTATTAGCATTATCAACACCAAAGATATGGTGACTAGCTAGACTATAATTTCCTTCTCCCATTACTTGCTCGCGTTTCATTGTACCAGCTCCGTAGAAGAGATTAACATTATCAAGTCCTTTAAAAATCGGCAAATTCATTTCCAATTCAGGAATTGCAATTCCCCCAATAACTGGTAATTTTTGAGCATCCCATTGAGAAGTTAGAACAGCTTCCGAAGAGATAGCTTTGACAGAATCAAAGTCAAAATTGCCTTCTGTATCCTGATTTTCTTCTAATTTTTCTTTTGATACCTGGCTAACTTGATACTTATTGGTATTCCAGACTATGAAAATATTTCGAATTTGAGTATTAAAAATCAAAGCCAGTGACAGTAATATCAGAAATCCTGCTAGGATATTTGTCAGCAGATTTTTTCGCTTGTTTTTCTTTTTATTATTTTTTTGAGACATTATTCTTCACCTTCTGTTTCGTTTTCTGTCCCAACTTCTTCTTTTTCTGCCACCGCAACCGTTGTGAAAGTCACTATCTGAGCATCTTGATCCAGGCGCATTACTTTAACTCCCATAGTTGCACGTCCTGTTTGTGAAATATTGGCAAGATTGGTTCGAATCATGACACCTGTATCAGTGATAATCATCAAATCCTCATCCCCTTGAACAGTCATAAGACCGGCCAGCAAGCCATTTTTTTCGGTAATTTTAGCTGTCTGCATTCCCTTACCACCACGACCTTTTGTTGGGTATTCAGTAGCGACTGTACGCTTACCATATCCTTTTTCTGTGATAATAAGAACCTCATCTTGATCAGTAATCAAGCTGGCACCAACAACTGTGTCTCCTTCACGAAGGTTAACACCTTTTACACCAGTGGCGATACGACTCATACCACGAACGGCTGATTGATTAAAGCGAACTGCATAACCAAACTTGGTACCAATGATAATATCCATATCTCCTTCTGCCAACAAGACATTGATTAACTCATCTTCATCCTTTAAATTCAGCGCTTTGAGACCATTTTGACGAATATTGGCAAACTCCTTAACACTGGTTCTCTTCACAATACCGTGACGGGTTGTAAAGAAGAGATAAGCATCATCACTGCGATCAGACTCAACATTGATAACCGTCTGAATACTTTCGTCTTCATCCAATTTCAAGAGATTGACTACTGGTAGCCCTTTGGCAGTCCGACCATACTCAGGAATTTCATAACCTTTAAGACGATAGACACGTCCCTTGTTTGTGAAGAAGAGCAGATGATCATGGGTGCTAGTTGACACTAACTCACGAACAAAGTCATCATCTTTCACTCCCGTTCCTTGGACACCACGACCCCCACGTTTTTGAGCAGTGAACTCGTCCTGATCCAAACGCTTAATGTAGCCTCTGTTAGAAAGGGTAATCAAGACATCCGATTCTTCAATCAAGTCCTCATCCTCGAGACTCAAGACCTGTCCAATCATCAACTCTGTACGGCGCTTATCAGAAAATTTACGTTTAACTTCATCCAATTCGTCTTTGATAATTTGAGAAACACGTTCAGGCTTAGCAAGAATATCTGCTAAATCCGCAATCAGAGCCAAGAGGTCATCATACTCAGATTGAATCTTATCGCGTTCCAAACCTGTCAAACGACGAAGACGCATATCAAGGATAGCTTGACTTTGACGTTCAGAAAGCTTAAACTTGCTCATCAACTCAGCTTGAGCTTCCGCATCCGTTTCACTAGCACGGATGATACGAATCACTTCGTCGATATGGTCTAGCGCAATCAAGAGACCTTCTAAGATATGAGCGCGCGCTTCCGCTTTTTCCTTATCAAAACGTGTACGACGAACAACCACTTCTTTTTGGTGCTCGATATAAGCATCCAAAATCTGACGAAGAGACAAAATTTTCGGTATACCATTTTGGATAGCGAGCATATTGAAACCAAAATTGGTTTGCATTTGGGTCATTTTGAAGAGGTTATTGAGAATAACATTGGCTGAGGCGTCGCGCTTGACTTCAATAACAAATCGAACACCTTCACGGTTTGACTCATCACGTACTGCTGTGATACCCTCAATGCGTTTTTCCTGAACCAAGCGAACAATATGCTCATGCACCTTGGTTTTATTGACCATGTAAGGAAATTCTGTTACAACGATGCGCTCACGACCAGTCTTAGTCGTTTCAATCTCTGTACGAGAACGTAGGGCAATCGAACCTTTACCTGTTTCATAAGCCTTATGGATACCTGATTTCCCCATGACAAGAGCACCAGTTGGAAAATCTGGTCCAGGCAAGACTTCCATCAAGTCCTTGGTAGTCACTTCAGGATTATCCATGACCAACTTCACTGCATCAATGGTTTCACCCAGATTATGAGGTGGAATATTGGTTGCCATCCCAACCGCGATACCAGTTGCTCCATTAACCAAAAGGTTTGGAAAACGCGCTGGCAAGACCAAGGGTTCCCGTTCATTGGCATCATAGTTATCAACGAAATCAACTGTATTTTTGTTGATATCACGAAGCATTTCCAGAGCAATCTTGCTCATACGTGCCTCGGTATAACGTTGAGCGGCAGCACTATCTCCATCCATGGAACCAAAATTCCCGTGACCATCTACAAGCATGTAACGGTAGCTCCACCATTGAGCCATACGGACCATGGCTTCATAAATAGAGGAATCCCCGTGTGGGTGATATTTACCCATGACATCCCCTGTAATACGAGCAGATTTTTTATGGGGTTTGTCTGGGGTCACACCCAATTCATTCATTCCGTAGAGAATGCGACGGTGAACAGGTTTTAAGCCATCTCGAACATCAGGAAGAGCTCGCGCTACGATAACACTCATGGCGTAGTCGATAAAACTTGCCTTCATCTCCTTTGTCAGATTGACATTCACTAAATTTTTATCCTGCATTAATAAATGCCTCATTTCACAATTAGTAAGTAACAACATTATACCATAAATTCCCATCTATTTCAGCCTCTAAACCACTAAAACGTTTACATCGAGAACTATAAGGCATATTCGTGACAAAGTTTTTTAAAAGTGATAGAATGAAGTTGTCTAGGGAAAATCCCCTAATAAAATTAAGGAGATGTTTAAAACAATGACTTCAACTAAACAACACAAAAAAGTTATCCTTGTCGGTGATGGTGCTGTAGGTTCATCTTACGCTTTTGCACTTGTTAACCAAGGAATTGCACAAGAGCTTGGAATTATCGAAATTCCACAATTGCATGAAAAAGCTGTTGGTGATGCGCTTGACCTTAGTCACGCCCTTGCCTTCACTTCACCTAAAAAAATCTATGCAGCTCAATACTCTGACTGTGCAGACGCTGACCTTGTTGTGATCACTGCAGGTGCACCTCAAAAACCAGGTGAAACTCGTCTTGACCTTGTAGGTAAAAACCTTGCTATCAACAAATCAATCGTAACTCAAGTTGTTGAATCTGGTTTCAAAGGTATCTTCCTTGTTGCTGCTAACCCAGTTGACGTTTTGACTTACTCAACTTGGAAATTCTCTGGTTTCCCTAAAGAACGCGTTATCGGTTCAGGTACTTCACTTGACTCAGCTCGTTTCCGTCAAGCACTTGCTGAAAAATTGGATGTGGATGCTCGTTCAGTGCACGCCTACATCATGGGTGAACACGGTGACTCTGAGTTCGCTGTTTGGTCACACGCTAACATCGCTGGTGTAAACCTTGAAGAATTCCTTAAAGACACTCAAAATGTTCAAGAAGCTGAATTGATTGAATTGTTCGAAGGTGTTCGTGATGCAGCCTACACAATCATCAACAAAAAAGGTGCAACATACTACGGTATCGCAGTAGCCCTTGCTCGTATCACTAAAGCAATCCTTGACGATGAAAACGCAGTACTTCCACTTTCAGTATTCCAAGAAGGTCAATACGGAGTTGAGAATGTCTTTATCGGTCAACCAGCTGTTGTTGGTGCACATGGTATCGTTCGTCCAGTAAACATTCCATTGAACGATGCAGAAACTCAAAAAATGCAAGCATCTGCTAAAGAATTGCAAGCTATTATTGACGAAGCATGGAAAAATCCAGAATTCCAAGAAGCTTCTAAAAACTAATTTAACTATAGACAACTCCTTGAATCATCAGGGAGTTGTTTTTTTTCTGTATTATAGTAGGTTGAAGTTGAAATAGCACCCTATCACTCTAAAACGTTGTTATAAAATGCTTTAAATTCCTAATTGATTTGTTCAGATTTTATTTTATTTCTCTATAAAACGCATAGTATCAAGTTTTTATACCTGATAATATGCGTTCTATTGTGTCAAGACTTACTTGATTTCTCCTCGAATCAAGTTTTGTTTTGTCTCACCTTTATGATATTTTTTCAACTAAGTCTTTTATCATTCAATGTAGTTCTTCGATTTTTTCAGATTGTTTCTCTATTAATATTCTTTGGCTCGATAATTCGTCTTTGAGTTTATCAAGTTTTATCTGTTCATCTGGATTATCCTTTACAAAAAAGTTCGTCAAGGTACTCGTTAACATTCCTATTGTCCCAATACCGACAAGCATTAATAAGACAGCTAACCATTTACCAAAAATTGAAGTAGGAACAACATCACCATAACCAACAGTAGTTACCGTCACAAGAGCCCACCAGAGACTATCTGAGAAGGATTTTTCTTCAACAACGGATAAAATCGAACTCCCTACTAGAACAATAAAGATATTAACATATAAGATATAAATCAGGCCATTTGTCCGTAAGAATCTACTAATTTTTCTTTCTAATTTACCTATAAGTCCAATTATTCTAAGTAAACGAGTCAGTTTCAGTAATTTTGTTAGTTTAACTAAACGAAAGATACGCCCTAATCGAAAAACTGTGAAAATAGCATTTAAAGGGAGAATAGCCAATAAATCAAAAATATTTTCAAGAATAAAGCGCCATTTTCTTTTAGTAATAAAAAAGCGCCAACTATAATCAATTACAAAAACACCCCAGATTACTAAATCAATAATACTATAAGGCGGATTGTCCAAATCAATCATCTCAGCAAATCCAAGTAATACCAGAATAACAGAGATTAAAGCAAGTAAAATAATTGTTGTATCATAATAATCTGCAAAAAAGCATTTTTTCTTCAAATTTTTACTCTCCTTACTTTCTATATTGTTATTACTCAGCTTTAATTCAATAAATATCTCTCCGATGACCAACTTCTAGAGTAGCAACGACTAATTCATCATCTACAATTTGTACGATAACTCGATAATTACCAATTCTATAGCGCCATTGACCAACGCGATTACCAACCAAAGCCTTTCCGTGTCGTCTTGGGCCTTCCAAAACATTGGTTTGTAAATAGTTTGTAATTAGCTTCTGCGTATAACGGTCCAATTTTTTCAATTGCTTGATAAAACGTCTTGTTGGAACTAATTTATACAAATTATTCATCCTTCAAGCCTAAATCATGCATCATTTCTTCCCAAGTAATGGGTTCAACTCCTTTTTCCAAGTCTTCTAAATACTCTTGATAGGCTAAATTTGCCACACGAGCATCGTATTCATCTTCTAGGGCTTCAAGAGTTTTGGTGCGAATAAGTTCCGAAAGGGAAACTCCTTCAAACTTAGCCATTGCTTTCATAAATGTTTTATCAGCTTCAGAAACTTTTAATGTAATAGTAGTCATCTTTTGTGCTCCCTTTTTTAATGGTAACACCATTGTATTACTTTTTAGGTGTTCAGTCAATATAAAAAGAACACCTTCTCAGCGTTCTTTTTATATCTCTGTCAATGGTGTTGCGGTATCTGGTGAGGTATCATAAACCTTAAAGTCTACTCCGACTCCCAGATCAGCTTGAGCCAGCTGATTGACCATGGTCATATGAGCCAGTTCCTTGATATTATTTTCCTTAGATAAATGCCCAAGGTAAATCTTCTTAGTACGATTTCCTAGCGTCCGAATCATAGCTTCAGCACCGTCCTCGTTAGAAAGGTGACCAAGGTCAGATAGGATTCGTTGTTTGAGTCGCCAAGCGTAAGAACCTGATCGCAAAATCTCTACATCATGGTTGGCCTCGATAAGATAGCCATCCGCATTTTCGACAATGCCCGCCATACGGTCACTGACATAACCTGTATCTGTCAAAAGGACAAAACTCTTATCATCCTTCATAAAGCGATAGAACTGCGGTGCGACTGCATCATGGCTTACACCAAAACTCTCGATGTCGATATCTCCAAAGGTTTTGGTTTTACCCATTTCAAAAATATGCTTTTGCGAAGAATCCACCTTGCCAAGATATTTACTATTTTCCATAGCTTGCCAGGTCTTTTCATTGGCATAAAGATCCATACCATACTTGCGAGCCAAAACGCCTACTCCATGGATATGATCTGAATGCTCATGGGTAATCAAGATGGCATCCAGGTCTTCTGGCTTACGGTTAATTTCAGCTAGCAGACTGGTAATTTTCTTGCCAGACAAGCCTGCATCTACTAAAAGCTTATTTTTTGAGGTTTCCAGATAAAAAGAATTTCCACTGGAACCCGACGCTAAAATACTGTATTTAAAGCCTATTTCACTCATTCTAGTCTTCTACTTCATCCTCCCATACTTCTTCTTTCACTGCATCCTTATCATAAGGGAGCACAATGGTAAAGGTTGAACCCTTGCCGTATTCACTCTTGGCCCAAATAAAGCCCTTATGTTGTTTGATAATTTCTTTAGCGATAGACAGTCCTAGACCTGTACCACCTTGTGCACGACTTCTAGCACGATCCACACGATAGAAACGGTCAAAGATACGTGGTAAATCCTGCTTAGGAATCCCCAAACCGTGGTCAGAAATGGATAAAATCATCTGGTCTTCAGTTGTCTTCATTCTGACAGTGATTTTACCCCCATCTGGCGAATATTTAATAGCATTATTTAAAATATTGTCGACAACCTGCGTCATCTTATCTGTATCAATTTCCATCCAGATAGAATTGATGGGATAATCTCTCACCAACTCATATTTTTTCTCCTTTTCCTGTCCTTTCATCTTGTCAAAACGATTGAGGATAAAGGTAATAAAAGCAGTGAAGTTAATCAGTTCCACATCTAGGTGACTGGTAGCATTATCAATACGTGAAAGATGGAGGAGATCCGTCACCATGCGCATCATACGGTTGGTCTCATCAAGAGAAACCTTGATAAAGTCTGGTGCTACAGTTTCACACAAAGCCCCCTCATCCAAGGCTTCAAGATAGGATTTTACGCTAGTCAGAGGAGTCCGTAACTCATGGCTAACATTGGAAACAAAGAGTCTTCGTTCGCGTTCTTCCTTCTCCTGCTCCGTCGTATCATGCAAAACAGCCACCAAACCTGAAATAAAGCCAGACTCTCGACGTATCAAGGCAAAGCGAACTCGAAGGTTCAAATATTCACCATTGATATCTTGGGAATCTAGCAACAATTCTGGACTTTGGGTAATCAAATCACGCAATTCATAGTTTTCTTCTATCTTGAGCAATTCCAAAATGCTTCTATTCAGAACATCTTCCTTAACCAACCCCAGTTGCTTCTTGGCTGTATCGTTAATCATGATAATCTGACCCCGACGGTTGGTCGCAAGAACCCCATCTGTCATATAAAACAGAATACTATTTAGCCTCTTACTCTCTTGTTCTAGATTTTCCTGAGTGAGACGAATAACCTCCGACAAGTCATTCAAATTATTGGTAATATTGGTGATTTCAGACCCACCTTGCATATCAAGAACCTTGGAATAATCTCCTGCAATCAAATCTTTAACCTTTTGATTGATTTGCTTCAACTGAATATTATCACGTCTATTTTCCAGTAATAAGAGGGTCACAACAAGGATGAAACCTAACAAAATCAGGATAAAGATAAAATCTCTGGTAAAAATGGTTTGTTTCAGTAAATCAAGCATTATTTCTCATGTAATACCCTACACCACGGCGTGTCAAGATATACTCTGGTCGGCTGGGCGTATCTTCAATCTTCTCACGCAGACGTCGTACAGTCACATCAACTGTACGGACATCACCAAAATAGTCATAACCCCAGACAGTCTCAAGCAAGTGTTCGCGCGTGATGACTTGACCTGTATGCGATGCTAAATGATACAAAAGCTCAAATTCACGATGGGTTAAGTCTAGTTCTTCGCCATATTTTTTAGCCACGTAGGCGTCTGGAACAATTTCTAAATCCCCAATTTGGATAGGTTGAGGTTTACTATCTGCTTCCTGACCATCTACTGGCATAGGTTGAGAACGACGCAGAAGAGCTTTAACACGCGCCTGCAACTCACGATTGGAGAAGGGTTTCGTTACATAGTCATCTGCCCCAAGTTCCAAACCGATAACCTTATCAAATTCACTATCTTTGGCTGAAAGCATAAGAATGGGCACACTGCTTGTCTTACGAATGGTCTTAGCAACTTCTAAACCATCAATTTCTGGAAGCATCAAATCCAGAATAATAATATCTGGTTGCTCTGCTTCAAATTGCTCTAGCGCTTCACGACCATTAAAAGCAGTTACAACTTCGTAACCTTCCTTGGTCATATTAAACTTGATAATATCCGAGATTGGTTTCTCATCATCTACAATTAGTATTTTTTTCATATGTTCACCTTTTTCTCTACTATTATACCAAAAAAATAGTCAGAAGACACAATAGCTAGTCTTGGCTACTGTCTAAGTTGGCTTGTGCATAAGCCTGCCAGATTTTTTGTTGGGGTTTGGCAAGTGGGTAATTCTTGAATTCTTCTGGTGAAAGCCAACGAACTTCCCTATCTGAAAAATCATGGAAGTCACTCACCTGACCTGCTACAATCTGTACATGCCATTTTCGATGACTAAAAACATGCTGGACTGTATCAAAACAAACATCAAGCCAATCAACATCTAGGTCATAGTCCTGCTGGAAACTCTCTTCTGGACTGGGGCCAGAGTTCACACTTTCTTCCGCAACCTGATGAAAGAGGTCAAACTGCTCTTCTTGCGAAAAGTTATCAACTTCTATAAAGGGGAAATGCCAAAAACCTGCCAAGAGCTTTTCGCTTTCATTTTTTTCAAGTAAAAATTGTCCTTGAGAATTTTTCACAACTAAGGCTTTAAGATAAATAGGAACCGGCTTTTTCTTAGGAGATTTAATTGGATAACGGTCCATGGTTCCATTCTGATATGCCGCACTAAAGTCCTTGACTGGGCTTTCTTCAGGTCTGGGATTTACAGGAGACTCAATATCAGACCCTAAGTCCATCAAGGCTTGATTAAAATCACCCGGACGATCTGGATTAATCAAGATCTCCATCATTGCCTGAAAAATTTTTCGATTACTTGGAATCCCAATATCGTGGTTGACTTCAAACAGACGCGCCAAGACCCGCATGACATTACCATCTACAGCTGGCTCAGGCAAGTTAAAAGCAATACTGGAAATGGCTCCTGCTGTGTAAGGTCCAATCCCTTTCAAGCTGGAAATTCCTTCATAGGTATTTGGAAATTGGCCACCAAAGTCAGTCATAATCTGCTGGGCTGCAGCCTGCATATTGCGAACTCGAGAATAATAGCCCAAGCCCTCCCAAGCTTTCAGTAAACTCTCCTCAGGCGCAGTTGCCAGACTTTCGACAGTTGGAAACCAGTCCAAAAATCTTTCGTAGTAAGGGATAACTGTATCCACCCTGGTCTGCTGAAGCATGATTTCAGATACCCAGATGTGATAAGGATTTTTACTTCTCCTCCAAGGCAAATCTCTTTTGTTTTCATCATACCAAGCGAGAAGTTTCTCACGGAAAGAAATGACTTTCTCCTCCGGCCACATGACGATACCGTATTCTTTCAAATCTAACATATCTCTAGTATAACACAGAAGGTTTCACCTGTCTTTGTATCTGATTTATAATATTTTCAATAGATAGTATATAACTTTTCTATCTACTTATACTCAATGAAAATCAAAGAGCAAACTAGGAAGCTAGCCGCAGGTTGCTCAAAACACTGTTTTGAGGTTGTGGATAGAACTGACAGAGTCAGTATCATATACCTACGGCAAGGTGAAGCTGACGTAGTTTGAAAAGATTTTCGAAGAGTATAAATCTTATTGATGAACTGCTTGCAGTCTGAGAAAAAATGAGCTTGGATATTATTTCCAAACTCACTTAAAGTCAATTTCAATCCACTAGAACAAGCCTAGCACAGTTCCATCGCTTTCAACATCCATGTTGAGAGCTGCTGGACGTTTTGGAAGACCTGGCATGGTCATAACATCACCAGTTAAGGCAACGATGAAGCCTGCACCTAATTTTGGTACCAATTCACGAATGGTAATTTCAAAGTTTTCTGGTGCTCCAAGCGCATTTGGATTGTCTGAGAAACTGTATTGAGTTTTAGCCATACAAATTGGCAATTTGTCCCAACCGTTTTGAACGATTTGAGCAATTTGTGTTTGAGCTTTCTTCTCAAAGTTCACTTTGCTACCACGATAGATTTCAGTGACAATTTTTTCAATCTTTTCTTGGACAGAAAGGTCATTATCGTACAAACGTTTATAGTTAGCTGGATTTTCAGCAATTGTCTTAACAACTGTTTCGGCAAGTGCTACTCCACCTTCTGCTCCATCAGCCCAGACACTAGCCAATTCAACTGGTACATCGATTGAGGCACAGAGTTCTTTTAAGACTGCAATTTCAGCTTCTGTATCAGATACAAATTCGTTAATAGCTACAACTGCTGGAATACCGAACTTACGGATATTTTCAACGTGGCGTTTCAAGTTAGCAAAACCTGCACGAACTGCCTCTACATTTTCTTCAGTCAGAGCGTCTTTAGCCACACCACCATTCATCTTAAGGGCACGAAGGGTTGCGACAATAACAACTGCATCTGGAGATGTTGGCAAGTTTGGTGTCTTGATATCAAGGAATTTCTCAGCACCAAGATCCGCACCAAAACCAGCTTCAGTAACAGTGTAATCAGCCAAGTGAAGGGCTGTTGTCGTCGCCAAAACAGAGTTACAGCCATGAGCGATATTGGCAAATGGACCACCGTGTACAAAGGCAGGTGTACCGTAAATTGTCTGAACCAAGTTTGGCTTAATAGCATCCTTCAAAATCAAAGCCAAGGCACCCTCAACCTGCAAATCACCTACAGAAACAGGCGTACGGTCATAGCGATAACCAATAACGATATTCGCCAAACGACGTTTCAAGTCCTCGATGTCCGTTGCCAAGCAAAGAATTGCCATGATTTCTGAAGCAACTGTAATATCAAAACCGTCCTCACGTGGAATACCGTTTAGAGGACCACCAAGACCAACAGTCACATGGCGGAGCGCACGGTCGTTCAAGTCCACAACGCGTTTCCAGAGGATACGACGTTGATCAATTCCCAGCTCATTCCCTTGGTGCAAGTGGTTGTCAATCAAGGCAGAAAGGGCATTGTTGGCAGTTGTAATAGCATGCATATCTCCAGTAAAGTGGAGGTTGATGTCTTCCATTGGCAGAACTTGTGCATACCCACCACCAGCAGCACCACCCTTGATCCCCATGACTGGACCAAGAGACGGTTCGCGGATAGCAATCATGGTTTTCTTGCCAATCTTGTTCAAGGCATCCGCAAGACCAATGGTAAGCGTCGACTTTCCTTCACCTGCAGGTGTTGGGTTGATGGCAGTAACCAAGATCAATTTACCGACTGGATTGCTCTCAACTGCACGAATTTTATCAAAGCTGAGTTTAGCCTTGTACTTTCCGTACAACTCCAAATCGTCATAAGAAATACCAAGTTTCTCTACAACATCAACAATTGGCTTCAACTCAATACTCTGTGCGATTTCAATATCTGTTTTCATTCAAAATTCCTCTAACCTCTTATATGATAATTCATTATATCACAAAACAAGATTTTTAACATCCTAAAACTCTCTAAACGTTCGTAAATATCTCTGTTTTTAAGACTTTTAGAGTCCTTTCTTAAATTTTATATGGCTTTATAGTTTGAAACTATAATAAATCTTCGTTTTTACCAAAAATTTATCACTTTCATTTTACTTACCGCTTATTTTTGTGTACAATAGTGCTATGAAAATTTTAGTTACATCGGGCGGTACCAGTGAAGCTATCGATAGCGTCCGCTCTATCACTAACCATTCTACAGGTCACTTGGGGAAAATTATCACAGAGACTTTGCTTTCTGCAGGGTATGAAGTTTGTTTAATTACGACAAAACGAGCTCTGAAGCCAGAGCCTCATCCTAACCTAAGTATTCGAGAAATTACCAATACCAAGGACCTTCTAATAGAAATGCAAGAACGTGTTCAGGATTATCAGGTCTTGATCCACTCAATGGCTGTTTCTGACTACACTCCTGTTTATATGACAGGGCTTGAGGAAGTTCAGGCTAGCTCCAATCTAAAAGAATTTTTAAGCAAGCAAAATCATCAGGCCAAGATTTCTTCAACTGATGAGGTTCAGGTTTTGTTCCTTAAAAAGACACCCAAAATCATATCCCTAGTCAAGGAATGGAATCCTACTATTCATCTGATTGGTTTCAAACTGCTGGTTGATGTTACCGAAGATCATCTGGTTGACATTGCACGAAAAAGTCTTATCAAGAATCAAGCAGATTTAATCATCGCGAATGACCTGACTCAAATTTCAACAGATCAGCACCGAGCTATATTTGTTGAGAAAAATCAGCTTCAAACAGTCCAGACTAAAGAAGAAATTGCAGAACTCCTCCTTGAAAAAATTCAAGCCTATCATTCTTAGAAAGGAAAACTATGGCAAACATTCTCTTGGCTGTAACGGGTTCAATCGCCTCTTATAAGTCGGCAGATTTAGTCAGTTCTCTAAAAAAACAAGGCCATCAAGTCACTGTCTTAATGACTCAGGCTGCTACAGAGTTTATCCAACCTTTGACACTACAGGTACTCTCACAGAATCCTGTCCACTTGGATGTCATGAAGGAACCCTATCCTGATCAGGTCAATCATATCGAACTTGGAAAAAAAGCAGATTTATTTATCGTGGTACCTGCAACTGCTAACACTATTGCAAAACTAGCTCACGGATTTGCGGACAACATGGTAACCAGTACAGCTCTAGCCCTACCAAGTCATATTCCCAAACTAATAACTCCTGCTATGAATACAAAAATGTATGACCATCCAGTAACTCAGAATAATCTGAAAACATTAGAAACCTACGGCTATCAGCTGATTGCTCCTAAGGAATCCCTACTAGCTTGTGGAGACCACGGACGAGGAGCTTTAGCTGACCTCACAATTATTTTAGAAAGAATAAAGGAAACTATCGATGAAAAAACGCTCTAATATTGCACCCATTGCTATCTTTTTTGCTACCATGCTCGTGATACACTTTCTGAGCTCACTTATCTTTAACCTTTTTCCATTTCCAATCAAACCGACCATTGTTCATATTCCTGTCATTATTGCCAGCATTATTTATGGTCCACGAGTTGGGGTTACACTTGGATTTTTGATGGGATTACTTAGCTTGACGGTTAACACGATTACGATTCTACCGACAAGCTACCTCTTCTCTCCCTTCGTACCAAACGGAAACATCTACTCAGCTATCATTGCCATTGTCCCACGTATTTTGATTGGTTTAACTCCTTACTTAGTCTATAAACTGATGAAAAACAAGACTGGTCTGATTTTAGCTGGGGCCCTTGGTTCCTTGACAAATACTATCTTTGTCCTTGGAGGAATCTTCTTCCTATTTGGAAATGTTTATAATGGAAATATCCAACTTCTTCTGGCAACCGTTATCTCAACAAATTCAATTGCTGAATTGGTCATTTCTGCAATTCTAACCCTAGCCATTGTTCCACGACTACAAACCTTGAAAAAATAAAAACAATCTCCGCTTTCAAACCTGAAGGTGGAGATTTTGCTCTATACAGTTTCTTTTTAATGAAATCTTTACTATAGTAAAACGAAATAAGAACAGGACAAATCGAACAGGACAAATCGAACAGGACAAATCGAACAGGACAAATCGAACAGGACAAATCGATCAGGACAGCCAAATCGATTTCTAACAATGTTTTAGAATTAGAGGTGGACTATTCTAGTTTCAATCTACTATAACTTTTAACTAAAAAATGATCTATAAACCCAAGTAAATTCTTGCTTTATTGTCTGGTTTATTGTACCATACTAGTGTATATGCAGTTAAAAAGGAGATTCTTGTGAATACACGGAAAAAGACACAATTTATGACAATGACAGCCCTTTTAACGGCTATTGCGATTTTGATTCCAATTGTTATGCCTTTCAAGATTGTCATTCCACCTGCTTCCTATACTTTGGGGAGCCACATCGCTATTTTTATAGCCATGTTCTTGTCGCCCTTGATGGCAGTTTTTGTCATCCTAGCCTCTAGTTTTGGATTTTTGATGGCTGGCTATCCCATGGTTATCGTTTTTCGGGCTTTTTCCCATATATCTTTTGGTGCTTTAGGAGCTCTTTACCTACAAAAATTCCCCGATACCCTAGATAAACCAAAATCTTCCTGGGTTTTCAATTTTGTTTTGGCTGTTGTTCATGCCCTTGCTGAAGTATTAGCCTGTGTCCTTTTTTACGCAACTTCGGGTACCAATGTAGAAAACATGTTCTATGTTCTATTTGTACTAGTTGGATTTGGCACAATTATCCATAGTATGGTAGACTATACATTAGCACTAGCTGTCTATAAAGTGCTTCGAAAACGCCGTTAAAAGGAAAAGCTATGACAAAAGATCGCAAACAAGCCCTGCTCCAACTCTTGAAAGAAGCTCCTAAAGCCCTTAATGGCCAAAGTTTGGCGGAACATTTTCATGTCACACGTCAGGTCATTGTGCAGGACATTGCAATTTTGAGAGCCGATGGCGCTCCTATCCTATCCACCAATCGTGGCTACATCTATAAGCAAATTGATACCAATCCTTATGTTCACAAACTTTTCAAAGTGAAACATGAAGTTGAAGAAATCGGTCAGGAACTCCTTGCTATTGTCGATAATGGTGGGCATGTCCAGAATACCTTGATTGACCATCCCGTTTATGGAGAAATTGAAACCTTGCTTAAACTGTCTTGTCGCAGAGATGTGCAACATTTTCTAGAACAAGTCGAGCATTCTGACTTTAGACCTCTATCTGAATTGACAGATGGCATCCATTACCACCTAGTCGAAGCCGAAACACAACAAGACCTCCACTATATCGAGGAGGCCTTGGATCAGCTAGGTTATTTAGTAAAAGACTAGAAGATTTTCTTTTCCCAATCGTCTTCTGTACGGCGAGGATAGAAAAACTCTGACTTGTCGGGAGCTTCCATCATTTCCATCAATGGTAGCATATCATAGGCCAGATTTAAGTTTGGAATCTGGTCTTTTTGCACCCAAGAAACTTCTCCCTCTTCTGAAGATTGAAGGGTACCAGAGAACTCAGTCGCCTTATAACAAATGACAATATAGCGCCCACCTGTATCTAGTGGCCAATTTTTAATGCCGACAAGTTGAGGATTTTGGATAGTCAACCCTGTTTCTTCGTAGATTTCACGAATGACAGACTCCGCAAAAGCCTCATCATTTTCTACATGACCTCCAGGAAAGGCATAACCAGACCAGCGATTGTTTTCAGGGGCGCGATACTGCATCACCACGCGCTGAGTTTCGAGGTCTTCAATCAGACAGATATTTGTTAAAATTGTTAATTGGGAACGGGACATAAATTTACTCGCTTTCTAATTTATTAAATTTTCAGACTTACTACCAGAGATATTATCTTTTACTTTTTTAAAATTATTTAGAATAGAACACCATTCGTTTTTCCTTTATAGGCTTTCCAAGTTCAAGTATTTTTTCTTGTCCATCAAAAGTAAAACCCATTTTTTGATAGAAAGCAATGGCGCGCTTGTTATCTTTCAATACCCATAAGAAAATTTCAGAAAAATGATTAAGAGCAGTCAAAGCTGCTTTCATTAACTTTTGTGCGATACCTTTTCCATAATAGTCTTTTAAAACATATAAAGCAATAATTTCACCAGCTTGAATAGTCTCATCACGAAAATTGCCATAACTGATAAAACCAACCACCTTCACGCCATCCATCGCAATCAATGTATTTTCTGGATACTTTTGACTAAAGAATCGACATCTTTCTAATGTCATTGTATCCTGAAATTCCGCAGGCAAAAGGTCATCATAAGACTCTCTCCACGTTTGCCAGTGAACGAGGGATTTGCCTTCTATCTCTTCAGGAGTTTCCATTGATTTGATAATAACCGTCATTTATTTTCTCCCAGTCTTCTCTCAAAATACCATATTTAATACTATCAAAATATTTACCTTGATAATAACGAACTTTTGGAATATGAGCTTCTTTTTTCATTCTTAATTTTTCAGCAAGTTTCATCATACCAAGATTTCCTGACCAAGTTGTCAAAACCAGATGCTCCAACTCCAAGTAATCCTGAAACGTCCTATCTATCCACTGCAACATAGCAACTTTCCCAATACCAGTGTTCCAGAATTTTTTATCATAAATACCAATTCCATCCATCTTGTTTGTTTACATACCCAATAACGCGAAACAGTCCCAACTAGTTTATCATCAACAAAAATACCAAGGCGATTTGAGTTGCTTAAAATGGATTCTGATTTTTGTAGTTCGAATTCTTTAAAATTTGAAAAATACTGATAATCATCATAATAGGGAGCATCATACTGTTTCCAAACTGGATTAAGTTGTGAATAAGCCATTTCCCATAAAGACATCAAATCTTCTCTCTTTAACTTTCTTAAATAAATCATACTATTCCCCTAATCCAAGGCCTTGACTTCCAACATCATATCACGGATCTGAGCCGCCAGTTCAAAGTCAAGCACTTCGACGGCTTCTTGCATTTGTTTTTCTAGTTTCTTGACGAGTTCTTTGCGCTCTTGTTTGTTGAGGCTATTGATGTCGACTTCCTTGTCCTCTTCCTTAGCAACTGCCTTGGTCACGGCAATCAGGTCACGGATTTCTTTCTTGATTGTCTGTGGTACGATACCATGCTCTTCATTATAGGCCATCTGAATTTTCCGACGGCGGGCAGTTTCATCGATAGCACGTTGCATAGACTGGGTAACCGTGTCTGCATACATGATGACATGGCCTTCACTGTTACGAGCAGCACGTCCAATAGTCTGGATGAGTCCACGTTCGTTGCGAAGGAAACCTTCCTTGTCAGCATCGAGAATAGCTACGAGGCTCACTTCAGGAACGTCAATTCCTTCACGGAGCAGGTTAATTCCGACCAAGACATCAAAGACACCCAAGCGCAGGTCACGGATAATCTCCGTCCGTTCCAAAGTCTTGATATCCGAGTGCATGTACTTGACCTTGATACCCATTTCCTTGAAGTAGTCGGTCAAATCCTCTGCCATTTTCTTGGTCAAAGTTGTGATAAAGGTACGCTCATTTTTTTCAACGCGGGCATTGATTTCACCCAAGAGGTCATCAATCTGTCCCATAGTCGGACGGACTTCCACCTCTGGATCCAAGAGTCCCGTTGGACGAATGATTTGCTCAATCACTGTCTCGGTCTGTTCATTTTCATAGTCACCAGGTGTCGCTGAAACGTAAACAATCTGATGAACGTGACTCTCAAACTCCTCCCGACGGAGAGGACGATTGTCCAAAGCAGACGGCAAACGGAAACCATAATTAACCAGCATTTCTTTACGCGAACGGTCTCCATTGTACATGCCCTTGATTTGCCCTATGGTCATATGACTCTCGTCAATCATAATCAAGAAATCATCTGGGAAGAAGTCGAGAAGCGTATAAGGAGGCTCTCCTTCGCTCCGTCCATCCATGTGGCGAGAATAATTTTCAACCCCATTGGTATAGCCCATCTCACGCAACATTTCGATATCATACTCTGTCCGCTGTTTCAAACGCTGGGCTTCAAGCAGTTTACCTTCCTTTTCAAAGACAGCTAATTGTTCTTCCAACTCGGCCTGAATCTTTGCAATGGCAACTTCCATGTGGTCGTCATTGGTCACAAAGTGTGTCGCTGGGAAAATCGCTAAATGATCCACTTCTCCCAACACCTGACCTGTCAGAGCCTCAACTTCACGAATACGGTCAATTTCGTCTCCAAAAAATTCTACTCGAAAGGCATGTTCATCTCGGGAAGCTGGGAAAATCTCTACCACATCCCCACGAACGCGAAATCTTCCGCGTTGGAAATCAATATCATTGCGTTCAAACTGAATATCGACCAAGTTATTCAAGAGTTTATCACGAGAAATCTCTAGACCAGGACGGAGACTAACGACACTATCAGCGTATTCCTTGGGCGAACCCAAACCATAGATACAAGAGACTGAGGCCACGACAATAACATCATTACGCTCCAAAAGGGCTGAGGTAGCTGAGTGGCGAAGCTTGTCAATCTCGTCATTGACAGAACTATCCTTCTCAATATAGGTATCGCTAGAAGGGACATAGGCCTCTGGCTGGTAATAATCATAGTAGGATACGAAATACTCAACTGCATTTTCAGGGAAAAATTCCTTAAACTCCCCATAGAGCTGACCAGCCAGAGTTTTATTGTGGGCAATAACCAGAGTTGGTTTATTGACTTTAGAAATGACCTGACTCATAGTATACGTCTTCCCTGTTCCAGTCGCCCCCATCAGAATCTGAGCTTTTTCTCCCCCCTCAATGTTATCCACCAACTGCTCGATAGCTTGGGGTTGATCTCCTGATGGTTGATATTTTGATACTAGTTTAAATTGATTATCTGTAATGTGATTGATCATAAGAATCCTCTCTCCATGTGCTATTCCTATTTTAGCATACTTATAGTATTTTCACGAAGAAAAGGATGGACCGAAGTCACATCCTTTCATTTTCTTTCTTTAATTTATTAGCAAGATAGACAATCAGCAGTAGTAATACCAGACTTGTCATAATGGAACCTTCTATGCCAAAAGAACCACCTGATAGCCAATCTTGATTGCCTTGTGGTAAAAAGGTCATCAGAGACGTTCCTGACGGTTGACCACTAACTAAAATCCCAAAGAGATTACCCTGAGCAAAATTCCAAGCACCATGAATACCTGCAACACCCCAAACTGTATCAGTTTTGAGAAGGTAAAGAGCCATGGCAACTCCGAATAAAAAGAGATTTACTAGAGATAGAGGGGTGAGGCCAGAATTGCCCATATGAAGCAGGGTAAAGAACAGGCTAGATATAAGAATAGCTAGTTTTAGATTGGTTCTTGAGGCCAATTGAGGAAGTAGCCAAGCACGGGCCACCACTTCTTCTGCTGTCCCCTGTAAAATCCAAAATGGGATAGTAAAGACGACAAAGGCAAGAGAATAAGGATTCAAGTGAATGGATTCCAAACGATATTGACCTAAGACCACTAAACCTAACAAGGTCAGAAGAAAAAGTGCCAAGCCTAGACTAAATCCTTTCAGAAGATTGCTGAGGAAATTCTCTCTATAAAATCCCAAGGTTCGAATAGGTCTTTTCTCAACTTTTCTTGTCCATCTGAACACAGTGTTAAGAATAAAACCAAAGGCCAGTAATCCTAAAATTAAACGAAAGTCACTTGTTTTATCCGTCAAGCTCTGATGCAAGGTCTGCAAGTAGGTTGCAAGATTTTGACCAGCCTCTCCAAAATTTCTAGCAAGTCCGATGAGAGCTAACAAGCCAATACCATACAAAGTAAAAGCCACAAACTCTCCTATGAAGACAAAAACAAAGGCTAACAAGGGGCTTGTGTAAATGTTTAAACTCATTTTTGAAGCTTGGAAGTCTTTAAATATTCTTTTGTTCTTCATATCCCCGTCCTCTTTTCTTCTATATATACTATTATTATAGCACTTTTTAATAGCAATTCAAGAAAGAAAAGGAAAAATCAATGTTATATTTTCTGACACGAAAAATATAACAATTTGCCTTTTTTTACTTTTTCTGATATAATGAGAGAATATTCGGAAAAGGAGACTAAAAATGAAGAAAAAATTTCTAGCATTTTTGCTAATTTTATTCCCAATTTTCTCATTAGGTATTGCCAAAGCAGAAACGATTAAGATTGTTTCTGATACCGCCTATGCACCTTTTGAGTTTAAAGATTCAGATCAAACTTATAAAGGAATTGATGTTGACATTATTAACAAAGTCGCTGAGATTAAAGGCTGGAACATTCAGATGTCCTATCCTGGATTTGACGCAGCAGTCAATGCGGTTCAAGCTGGGCAAGCCGACGCTATCATGGCAGGGATGACAAAGACTAAAGAACGTGAAAAAGTCTTCACCATGTCTGATACTTACTATGATACAAAAGTTGTCATTGCTACTACAAAGTCACACAAAATTAGCAAGTACGACCAATTAACTGGCAAAACCGTTGGTGTTAAAAACGGAACCGCCGCTCAACGTTTCCTTGAAACAATCAAAGATAAATACGGCTTTACTATTAAAACATTTGACACTGGTGATTTAATGAACAACAGCTTGAGTGCTGGTGCCATCGATGCCATGATGGATGACAAACCTGTTATCGAATATGCCATTAACCAAGGTCAAGACCTCCATATTGAAATGGATGGTGAAGCTGTAGGAAGTTTTGCTTTCGGTGTGAAAAAAGGAAGTAAATACGAGCACCTGGTTACTGAATTTAACCAAGCCTTGGCTGAAATGAAAAAAGATGGTAGTCTTGATAAAATTATCAAGAAATGGACTGCTTCATCATCTTCAGCAGTGCCAACTACAACCACTCTCGCAGGATTAAAAGCTATTCCTGTTAAGGCTAAATATATCATTGCCAGCGATTCTTCTTTTGCACCTTTTGTTTTCCAAAATTCAAGCAACCAATACACTGGTATTGATATGGAATTGATTAAGGCAATCGCTAAAGACCAAGGTTTTGAAATTGAAATCACCAACCCTGGTTTTGATGCTGCTATCAGTGCTGTCCCAGCTGGTCAAGCCGATGGTATCATTGCTGGTATGTCTGTCACAGATGCTCGTAAGGCAACTTTTGACTTCTCAGAATCATACTACACTGCTAATACCATTCTTGGTGTCAAAGAATCAAGCAATATTGCTTCTTATGAAGATCTAAAAGGAAAGACAGTCGGTGTTAAAAACGGAACTGCTTCTCAAACCTTCCTAACAGAAAATCAAAGCAAATACGGTTACAAAATCAAAACCTTTGCTGATGGTTCTTCAATGTATGACAGTTTAAACACTGGTGCCATTGATGCCGTTATGGATGATGAACCTGTTCTCAAATATTCTATCAGCCAAGGTCAAAAATTGAAAACTCCAATCTCTGGAACTCCAATCGGTGAAACAGCCTTTGCCGTTAAAAAAGGAGCAAATCCAGAACTGATTGAAATGTTCAACAACGGACTTGCAAACCTTAAAGCAAACGGTGAATTCCAAAAGATTCTTGACAAATACCTAGCTAGCGAATCTTCAACTGCTTCAACAAGTACTGTTGACGAAACAACGCTCTGGGGCTTGCTTCAAAACAACTACAAACAACTCCTTAGCGGTCTTGGTATCACTCTTGCTCTAGCTCTTATCTCATTTGCTATTGCCATTGTCATCGGAATTATCTTCGGTATGTTTAGCGTTAGCCCATACAAATCTCTTCGCGTCATCTCTGAGATTTTCGTTGACGTTATTCGTGGTATTCCATTGATGATTCTTGCAGCCTTCATCTTCTGGGGAATTCCAAACTTCATCGAGTCTATCACAGGCCAACAAAGCCCAATTAACGACTTTGTAGCTGGAACAATTGCCCTCTCACTCAATGCGGCTGCTTATATCGCTGAAATCGTTCGTGGTGGTATTCAGGCCGTTCCAGTTGGCCAAATGGAAGCCAGCCGAAGCTTGGGTATCTCTTATGGAAAAACCATGCGTAAGATTATCTTGCCACAAGCAACTAAATTGATGTTGCCAAACTTTGTCAACCAATTCGTTATCGCTCTTAAAGATACAACTATCGTATCTGCAATCGGTTTGGTTGAACTCTTCCAAACTGGTAAGATTATCATTGCTCGTAACTACCAAAGTTTCAAGATGTATGCAATCCTTGCTATCTTCTATCTTGTAATTATCACACTTTTGACTAGACTAGCGAAACGCTTAGAAAAGAGGATTCGTTAATGGCAAAATTAAAAATTGATGTAAATGATTTACACAAGCACTATGGAAAAAATGAAGTCCTAAAAGGAATTACGACTAAGTTCTATGAAGGAGATGTTGTTTGTATCATCGGTCCTTCAGGTTCTGGTAAGTCAACTTTCCTCCGTAGCCTCAATCTTTTAGAAGAAGTCACTAGCGGTCACATCACTGTGAACGGCTATGATTTAACTGAAAAAACAACCAATGTTGACCACGTCCGTGAAAATATCGGCATGGTATTCCAACACTTCAACCTCTTCCCTCATATGTCTGTATTGGACAACATCACCTTTGCTCCTATTGAGCACAAGTTGATGACTAAGGAAGAAGCTGAGGAATTGGGAATGGAGTTGCTTGAAAAGGTTGGACTAGCAGATAAAGCTAATGCCAATCCAGATAGCCTATCAGGTGGTCAAAAACAACGTGTGGCCATCGCTCGTGGCCTAGCAATGAATCCAGACATCATGCTCTTCGATGAACCAACTTCTGCCCTTGACCCTGAGATGGTTGGAGACGTACTTAACGTTATGAAGGAATTGGCTGAGCAAGGCATGACCATGATTATCGTAACCCATGAGATGGGATTTGCTCGTCAGGTTGCCAACCGCGTTATCTTTACTGCAGATGGCGAGTTCCTTGAAGACGGAACACCTGACCAAATCTTTGATAACCCACAACACCCTCGTCTGAAAGAGTTCTTAGATAAGGTCTTAAACGTCTAAACTCAAACTGTAAGGATTTCCTTGCAGTTTTTCTACCTCGTATTGGAATTTTTGATTTTTCGGAAAATTATGTTAGAATTAAGTTTATGAAATGAGGTTTCCTCATACCTAGCAAGACTAGGAATAAAAATAGAAATTAGGTAGCTAGATGTCATCTAAGGTTATTGTTACAATTTTCGGTGCGAGTGGAGACCTGGCTAAACGCAAGCTCTACCCTTCCCTTTTTAGACTATATAAATCCGGCAATCTTTCCAAGCACTTTGCCGTTATTGGAACTGCCCGTAGACCTTGGAGTAAGGAATATTTTGAATCTGTAGTTGTCGAGTCCATCCTTGATTTGGCAGATAGTACCGAGCAAGCCCAAGAATTTGCTAGCCACTTCTACTATCAAAGCCATGATGTCAATGATTCGGAACATTATATTGCTTTGCGTCAATTACAAGCTGAGCTTAATGAAAAATACCAAGCTGAACACAATAAGCTCTTCTTCTTGTCTATGGCACCTCAGTTCTTTGGAACCATTGCCAAACACCTCAAATCTGAAAACATTGTCGATGGCAAAGGTTTTGAGCGCTTGATCGTTGAAAAACCATTTGGTACAGATTACGCAACTGCAAGCAAGTTGAATGACGAACTCCTAGCAACATTTGACGAAGAACAAATTTTCCGTATCGACCATTATCTTGGTAAGGAAATGATCCAAAGCATCTTTGCAGTTCGCTTTGCAAACTTGATTTTTGAAAACGTTTGGAACAAGGATTTTATCGACAATGTTCAAATTACCTTTGCGGAGCGCTTGGGTGTAGAAGAACGTGGTGGCTACTATGACCAATCCGGTGCCCTCCGTGACATGGTCCAAAACCACACTCTACAACTTCTTTCGCTCCTCGCCATGGACAAACCAGCAAGCTTCACAAAAGACGAGATTCGTGCTGAAAAGATTAAGGTCTTTAAAAACCTCTATCATCCAACTGATGAAGAACTCAAAGAACACTTTATCCGTGGGCAATACCGCTCTGGTAAGATTGATGGCATGAAATACATCTCTTATCGTAGCGAACCAAATGTGAATCCAGAATCAACAACTGAAACCTTTACATCTGGTGCCTTCTTTGTAGACAGCGATCGATTCCGTGGTGTTCCTTTCTTTTTCCGTACAGGTAAACGACTGACTGAAAAAGGAACTCATGTCAACATCGTCTTTAAACAAATGTATTCTATCTTTGGAGAACCACTTGCTCCAAATATTTTGACCATCTATATTCAACCAAC
The DNA here is from genome assembly GCF_001457635.1 of Streptococcus pneumoniae. NCBI lineage: Bacteria > Bacillati > Bacillota > Bacilli > Lactobacillales > Streptococcaceae > Streptococcus > Streptococcus pneumoniae. The sequence continues at coordinate 1,438,222 of NZ_LN831051.1, read as the reverse complement.
AGAAGGCTTCTCTCTTAGCCTAAATGGGAAGCAAGTAGGAGAAGAATTTAACTTGGCTCCTAACTCACTTGATTATCGTACAGACGCGACTGCAACTGGTGCTTCTCCAGAACCATACGAGAAATTGATTTATGATGTCCTAAATAACAACTCAACCAACTTTAGCCACTGGGATGAAGTTGGTGCGTCATGGAAGTTGATTGATCGTATTGAAAAGCTCTGGGCTGAAAATGGTGCCCCACTTCATGACTATAAAGCTGGAAGCATGGGACCTCAAGCCAGCTTTGACCTACTTGAAAAATTCGGTGCCAAATGGACTTGGCAACCAGATATCGCCTATCGTCAAGATGGTCGCTTAGAATAAAAAAATTTCCTGCAAGTTTATGCCTTGCAGGATTTTTGCTTCTGATTAGATTAAACCTTCCAAGAGACCTTTCATAAAGTTTTCTGAGTTAAACTCTCCAATATCATAGATTTTTTCACCAAAACCAATCAATTTTACAGGAATATTGAGTTCTTCACGAATGGCTAGAACCACACCTCCTCGAGCAGTTCCATCAATCTTAGTCAAAACAATTCCCGTTAAAGGTGTGATTTTCGAAAATTCTTTGGCCTGTACTAGGGCATTTTGACCTGTTGATGCATCAAGTGCCAAGAAGGTTTCATGTGGTGCTTCTGGCACAACACGTTTGATAATACGACCAATCTTTTCCAACTCAGCCATAAGGTTATCCTTATTTTGCAGACGACCAGCAGTATCAATCATGAGAATATCGATACCTTCAGCCACGGCACGTTCCATACCATCAAAGACCACGCTGGCTGGATCAGCTTTTTCAGGTCCAGTTACTACTGGAACATCTACTCGTCGGCCCCATTCAGCTAGCTGAGCTACTGCACCCGCACGGAAGGTATCTGCTGCAACCAGCATGACCTTCTTACCAGTTTGTTTGTAGCGGTGGGCTAGTTTTCCGATAGAAGTTGTTTTCCCAACACCATTCACACCAACAAAGAGCATAACTGTCAAGTTATCTTGGAAGTGGATGCTTTCATCGTAGCTACCATCCTTTTCATAAAGCTCAACCAATTTCTCAATGATGACACGACGAAGTGCATCAGGTTTCTTGGCATTTTCAAGCTTGGCTTCGTAACGTAGTTCCTCCGTTAAGTTAGAAGCGACTTGGACACCAACATCACTCATAATCAGCAGTTCTTCCAGTTCCTCGAAAAATTCTTCGTCAACAGAGCGGAAGTTAGCAAAGAAGGCATTCAAGCGGGCACCGAAACCTGTGCGAGTTTTCTTAAGACTGCGGTCATATTTTTCCTGAACAGTTTCTTCTGTTTGAGGCCTTTCTGCTTCAAGAATTTCAGAATTATTTTCTTCTACAGTCTCTAGAAACTCAGTATTCCCTTCTTCTGAGTGTGGAAATTCTTCGACTTCTTTTTGAGAAACTTCTACAACTGGCTCTAAATCCAGACTTTCTTCAACTGTGTCTTGGATTTCCTCTTCTTGGAACACAGCTTGTTCAACAATTTCAACCTCTGCTTCTTCCTGAGAAACTTCCTCAACTTCTGTGAAGGTAGGATCAACATCTTCAGACAAATCAAGATTTTCCAGAGCTTCTTTTACAACTTCTTCGATTTTAGGTTCTTCTTTTTTTCCGAATAGACGGTCAAACAATCCCATATCTTAGTTCTCCTTTAGCACATATTCTTCGATAGCCCAGGCGACAGCTTCCTCATCGTTGGTCATCGGCGTCACTACATTTGCGGCTGCCTTTACTTCAGGAACAGCGTTTTGCATAGCAACACCAAGACCTGCCCATTCAATCATAGAGAGGTCATTGGCCTCGTCACCACAAGCCATCACTTGGCTTTGGTCGATTCCAAGATGGCTGATTAGTTTTGCCAAACCTGTTGCTTTATGAACATTCTTTGGTGACCATTCTAGCAACATTTCACGTGATTTAAAGATTTCATATTGGTCAAACAATTCTGGAGAAATCTTCTGAATGGCTGCATCCAAGGATTCTTGAGCAAAGGCGGTCACGCATTTGTTGTAGGTCATTTGACTAGATAAGTCTTCAAAGTCCACTGGAACAAAGGTCAAGGCTGGATTAAATTTGGCATAAAGACTTTCTTGGTCCGATTGGATTTGATAAACTGTTCCTTCTGAGATGGCATCAAGAGGCAGTGATAATTTCTCTGTTTCTTCATACAAGCGTGCTACATCATCATATGAAAAGACTGTCTTATCAAGGATTTCACCTGTATTTTTCTGAACCAAACCACCATTAAAAGTAATGGTATACTCATCTTCGTGGCCGTCAGTCCCTAGCTCATGGAGAAAGAAATCCATGGCTTTTAGGGGACGACCAGTTGTCAATACGACCTTGATACCACGATCACGCGCAGCTTTCAAGGTTGCCTTGGTGCGATCCGTCAGCCTTTTATCAGTAGTCAGCAAGGTCCCGTCCAAGTCCAATGCAATCAATTTTATATCTGCCATTATAAGCCCTCCATATAAGCTATAACCGACTGGTCCTTATGGTGACCAATCACTGTCTCTGCTAATTCTAAAATTTCAGATCGTGCATTTTCAGGAGCCACAGGATGCCCCACAACCTGCATCATATGCAAGTCATTTAGATTGTCTCCAAAAGCCATAACCTGATCCATTGTGATACCAAGTTTTTTAGCTAATTCAACAATGGCCACTCCCTTATCGACATAGTCCAGAACAATATCAATGGACTCAAAGCCAGTTGTCATGGCCTTAACACCAGGGACATGTTCATTAACCCAAGCTTCCCCAGCTTCCAGCGTTTCTTCTGTGAAGTTGGTTGTAAATTTGAAAATGTCATCTGTAATATCTTCCAGACTCGCTACTTTTTGGATATTTTCATTATAGTGCTGACTCACTTTCAAATAGGTCTCATCAACCGTATCTAGCACATAAGATCCTTTTTTCCCCGTCAAGAGCAGTTTATTGATATCTACATAAGGTGAAGTTTGTAACTTTTCAAAAGTTGCTAGATAAAAGTCACGAGACATGGTCGCTTCATACAAGTCCTGACCTTGATATTCGACCAAACTGCCATTTTCCGCAATGAAAATAATATCATTACGAACATCAGCAAATAATTTTTCTAGAGACAGAAATCCGCGCCCCGAAGCCACCGCAAAGTAAATCCCTTTTTCCTTGTAGGAAGTCAAAAGAGACTTGAGGCGCTCCATATCAAAGCGCCCATTCCCATCTAGGAAGGTTCCGTCCATATCCGTTGCTACTAATTTAATTGTCATCCTTCAATACTTTCTAAATCTTTTAACTTAACTGAAACAATCTTTGAAACACCCGATTCTTGCATGGTCACTCCATAGATGGAATCAGCCGCTGCCATGGTTCCCTTACGGTGGGTTACGACGATAAACTGGCTGTCCTTGTCAAAGCGGTTGAGGTAATCCCCAAAACGTTTAACATTGGCTTCATCCAGCGCAGCTTCCACCTCATCCAAGATAACAAATGGAATAGTCTTGACACGAATAATGGAGAAGAGCAAGGCAAGAGCCGATAGAGCTTTTTCACCACCACTCATGAGATTAAGGGACTGGATTTTCTTACCTGGAGGTTGAACAGAAATCTCCACACCAGCTGTCAGCAAGTCTCCCTCAGTCAAAATCAGGTCCGCTTGACCTCCGCCAAACATCTGCTTGAAGGTCACTTTAAAGGACTCACGGATAGCTTCAAAGGTTGATTTAAAGCGTTCCTTGACCTCATCATTCATCTCTGTAATAGTCTCAAGAAGCAGATTTTTCGCTGACAAAATGTCATCTCGCTGGCTATTGAGGAAATCCAGACGGCTGTGAACTTCTTCGTACTGGTCAATAGCATCCAAGTTGACAGGACCCAGTGAGCGAATAGCCTTCTCTAAATCCTGCACCTCTTGCTCTGCCAGATTGAGATTGTCCAACTCATGCGCTTTTTCTAGTGCTTCAGTATAGCTAATCTGGTACTGGTCTGTTAATTGACTTTGTAGATGGCGCAAGCGCTCGCTGACCTTTTCTTTCTTGGCTTCAGCACGTGTTTGCTTGCGAATCCACTCCTCATTCTGCTGGCGAGCCTGATCCAAATGACTAGCAATATCATCCAGCTGACCTTCTATATCATCCAACTCAAACTGTTTGCGAATCAAACCTTGTTGGAGGTTCGTTTTCTGAGTTTTGGATTCTTCCGCCTGTTGACTGAGCAATTCTGTATCAACCTTCTCAAGATTGTCAACCTTTTCTTGAAGAAGGCGCTGAATTTCTTCTTGCTCAATATCAAGATTATCTAGTTCCTTACCTAAGCGTTCAATATCAGTCACTTCATAACGTTTTTGCCCTTGCAGTTCTGTCTTAAGTAGACGAGCTTGAGCTAGCTCTTCCTGCAAGTTTTGATAACGTTCTTGGATGGCGTTTTTATTAGACTTAATCTCTTCAATCTCAGCTTCCAGATTATTCTTTTCACTAGTGATTGTAGTAAGGCGCTCTTGGCATTTTTCCTTATCCGCTTGCCATTCTCCCTCAGAAAGACGATTTAATTCCTCTTCTTGGAGTTTCCAAAGAGTTTCTAGCTCTTCAACTTGCTGACTGGTCTGCTGATAGGCGAGGGACAAGCCTTGCTCCTGAATACGAGCCTGCTCTCCCTGAGATTTGATGGCTTCTAATCTTTCTGTCAATCTAGCTAGCTCATCTTGCAAGTTCTTCAAACTCACTTCATCTGAACGCAAACTTGCTTCTTCTTCAGCAATTTCTTTTTGTAATTGCTCCAGTTCTGGCTTGATGAAAATACTGTTATTCTGACGATTGGCTCCACCTGCGTAAGAACCACCTGTGCGCAACTCTGTACCGTCCAAAGTCACCATACGAACCTGATAACGAACTTTGCGCGCTGCTGCACGCGCATGCTCAACGGTATCAAAAATCGCTGTCGTAGCTAGCAAGTTCTTGAAAATAGCTTCCAGTCTCGTATCGAATGTCACCAACTCATCTGCCATGCCTAGAAATCCCGCACTTGCAGCGATAACATCTTGGTTCTGACTAGAAATCGTACGCGCCTTGATAGTCGTCAACGGAAGGAAGGTTGCACGACCAGCTCTATTTCGTTTGAGGAAATCAATCGCCTTGGTTGCCGACTCTTCATCTTCTACGATGATATGCTGACTGCTGGCTCCAAGTGCAATCTCTAAGGCAGTTTGATAATGCACATCAAAGGTCAAATGCTCACTAACAGCACCAATAATCCCACCAAGGCGGTCTTTTTCTTGGAGAACACTCTTTACACCTGCATAAAAGTTACTGTGATTTCTAAGGATGTTTTCCAAACTTTGAGCTCTAGCCTGCTTGTTTTTAAGACTATCCAGACGGTCAAAGAGTTGACTTTGTTGAGCTTGATAGGAAGTTTTTTGCTCCTCTTGCTCCTTGGCAATAGCTTGATAGTCAGCCAATAATTTCTGAACCTGCACCTTGGCAGTTTCAAGCTCGTCTTTTTGCTGACTAGCCTTCTCTTTAGCTGTAGCTAATTGCTCTTTCAGCTTTTCTAGTTGATCTGCTTGTTTTTGAGAAAGCTGACGACTATTTTCCAACTCATTCTCGATGCGGGTCAGTTGGTTTGAGACATCCGCTTCTTCTTGTAAAAGCGCCACAAAGCGTTCACGCAAAAGCTCAATCATCTGATCAGGATCATCTGAAAAAGCTAGCAATTCAGCTTCTAAACGATTGAGTTTTTGATTATTTTGGACTAGATTTTCCTCTAAAAGTACTAAAGAGCTTTCTTTATCAGATTTTTCTTGGCTGAGTGAATTTCTCTTGTCCTCCAAAACAGCCAAACGAGCTTGTGCTTCCTGTTGATTCAGGGCTACTTGCTCAGATTCTAATTTCGATAGGGCTAATTTTCTCTCTAAATCACTAATCAGACTGGTCAAATCCATCAAACTGCCTTGGTCTTTGGCCATTTCAGCCTGTAAATCTTGGCGTTGCTTTTTAAGAGTTTGATTTTCTTCTTCTAATTTTTCACGCTTTTGGTAATAACTCATCAAGAGTTCTTGAACCTGAGCCAACTCTTCTTCTGTCGACTCTAGTTCAGCCTTATTTTCCTTGATTTGAGCAACCAGAACATCTAAATAAATAGCCTTACGTTGTCCTTCCAAGTCTAAAAACTTACGGGCATTCTCAGCTTGCTTTTCAAGAGGCTTGATTTGATTATCCAACTCGTAGATAATGTCCTCTAAGCGGTCCAGATTATCCTGAGTTTGCTGCAGTTTACTCTCGGTTTCTTTTCTGCGAGTCTTGTATTTTAAAACTCCAGCAGCTTCTTCAAAAATAGCTCGTCGTTCCTCAGGCTTGGAATTAAAAATCTCCTCAACCTTCCCTTGGGAAATAATAGAGAAGGAATCTCGTCCCAATCCAGTATCCAAGAAGAGGTCATGAATATCACGCAGACGGACTTTCTTGCCGTCAATCTTGTATTCGCTATCTCCACTACGATAGATATGGCGTTCCACCCTGATTTCTTGACCTGCATCCTTGATAAATCCGTCATGATTATCCAGAGTCACAACTACAGAAGCATAATTGAGCGGTTTGCGACTTTCGGTTCCAGCAAAGATGACATCCGGCATCTTGCCCCCACGGAGACTCTTGACACTAGACTCCCCCAAAGCCCAACGCAGACTTTCTGTAATATTGGACTTTCCAGATCCATTGGGTCCAACAACTGCCGTCACACCTTGGTCAAAAACGACCTTGGTCTTATCAGCAAAAGACTTGAACCCCTGAATTTCGATTTCCTTTAAATACATGAATCCAGCCCCTTCTCAACGGCATTTTTGGCAGCTTCCTGCTCTGCTAATTTCTTAGAACGACCTTGGCCTTGACCGATGCTCTTACCTTCAACAAGAACTTCTACATCAAAGACCTTATCATGAGCAGGCCCTGTTTCAGAAATCACCTGATAACGAATAGCCACATCACCATTGACCTGAAGCAACTCTTGGAGATGGGTTTTATAGTCTGTAATCATCTCAAACTCGCCTGCTTCAACCTTAGGAATGATGACTTGATAGATAAATTCCTTGACCTTGGCCACATCCTTATCCAAAAGAAGGGCACCAAGAAAGGCTTCAAAGGCATCACCAAGAATGGTGTCACGATTGCGACCACCTGATTTTTCTTCCCCTTTACCCAACTTGATAAACTGGTTAAACTGGCAATCACGCGCAAAACCAGCTAAACTCTCCTCACGGACAATCATAGCACGGAGTTTTGATAGGTCACCTTCAGGCTTTTTAGGATATTTTTTATATAGATATTCTGAAATCAATAACTGTAGAACAGCGTCTCCTAAAAATTCCAAGCGTTCATTGTGTGAAATTTTTAAGAGGCGGTGCTCATTGGCATAACTCGTATGAGTAAAGGCAGTTTCCAGTAAATTTTTGTCTGCAAATTCGATTGCAAAATGATTCTTTAGTACAGTTTGTAATTCTTTCATACCAACCTCTTTCTAACTGATAATAGTCCTTTTTATTATATCAAAAAAAGCCCCCTGAGTCACTCTAAAACGGGACTGGAAAGCATTTGGGAATTCTTTAGACAGAGATTCTCAGTTTTAGCGGCAAATTTGGGTCAGGATAAAGAAAAAAGCCCTATTAAAGGCTTTTTAGGATGTTTACATCCACCCTGAGGGAATCGAACCCCCATCTCAAGAACCGGAATCTTACGTGATATCCATTACACTAAGGGTGGAAACTTGTTTTATTATAACAGAAATTTGCTCTAATAACAAGTTTTTTGGTCAAAGACCCCGTCTTAGTGGGAAGCATCCCCATTCCAGATGGAGTTTTTCACGATCACATAATCAACGTGTTTAAGGTCAGCAACCTGACGTCCACCTGCATAAGAAATAGCACTTTGAAGGTCTTGTTCCATCTCAGTTAAAGTGTCTTGCAGATGACCTTTAGCAGGAAGCAAGATACGTTTGCCTTCCACATTTTTGTAAGCACCTTTTTGATATTGTGAGGCTGAACCATAATATTCTTTGAACTGTTCACCATCGACTTCAATCGTTTTCCCTGGACTTTCAATGTGTCCTGCAAAGAGGGAACCAATCATGATCATGCTAGCACCGAAGCGGATAGACTTAGCAATATCACCGTGAGTACGAATTCCTCCATCAGCGATAATCGGTTTACGCGCAGCCTTGGCACACCAGCGTAGAGCAGCCAACTGCCAACCACCTGTACCAAAACCAGTCTTAACCTTGGTGATACAAACCTTACCAGGACCGATTCCGACCTTAGTAGCATCCGCACCAGCATTTTCCAATTCACGCACAGCTTCTGGTGTTCCCACATTTCCAGCAATGACAAAGGTATCTGGCAATTCTTTCTTGATGTGTTGAATCATAGAAATCACGCTATCCGCATGACCATGAGCAATATCAATAGTGATATACTCAGGAGCATCAGCCTTGAGCTGTCTAACGAAATCATACTCATAATCCTTAACACCGACAGAGATAGAAGCAATGAGCCCTTGATCGTGCATTCGTTTAATAAAAGGAATGCGTCCTGCCTCATCAAAACGGTGCATAATGTAGAAGTAACCACCTTTAGCCAGTTGCTCTGCTACATTTTCATCCAAAATCGTCTGCATATTCGCTGGCACAACAGGTAGTTTAAAGGTGTGATTTCCTAAAGTGACACTTGTATCCGCTTCTGCACGGCTTTTAATGACACATTTATTTGGAATCAATTGAATATCTTCGTAATCAAAAATTGGAAATTCATTTAACATATCGATGTCTCGTTTCTTTTGTAATGACCTACCTATGCTCTTGCATCACTACGCCTTTTCCGACGTTTCCTTAATTTATTATAAACCAAAGTACAGTTTTTGTCAAATTATTTTATGAATTAAAATATATCGTTCGGGTTTTACTTGTGTTAAAAATAAAAGAAAGAGGGGAAATTATTTTCTCCCCACTTCTTCATCAATAATCGCTTTAAAATTTTCTTCTGAATTTTCCATCATTTTACAAAATGTACTATAGAATGAGGCATTCTGAGGGATTCGAATAGACCACTTCTTCAATTGAGCTCCATAGCCAGCTACTTTTCCTATTTCACTATTTACTGACTGCTCCATACTAGGAAAAATCAGTCCAGCCTTCTCAGCTTTTAAAATATAAGAATAGGAAATCAGCTGGAATAAGTCCTCACGGTTGATTCCTTTTTCAGTCAATTCCAGTTTTTTATATTTTGCATCTAGAACAATCTTTCGTTCTCTGTCATAAAAATCTGGATATACTTTTCGTTTCCCAACAGAAAATACTGAAATTCCATCCGTCTTATCCTTATTTCTGGGATGTACAAAACCTTTTGGCAACAAGGTGTAAACATACTCTTCCCAAAGCCAGGCAACATCAAAGAGAATACCATAGATTTTTTGATCTTGATACCCTAAACCGTGCTTTTCTTGGTTTAGGATCATCAGACAAAGTTCTTGTAAGTTTCTGTACTCGTGAAAGTATGCATGACGTATAGGTTTAGATTGATTTCCCCGAATAATCTTAGCACGATCAGCTAGTTTATAAGAGGGCGTTACACGCACGATTTCAGATACGTTTTCACGACTAGTTGAGAGATTATCTAGTACCCCTTGACCAATGCTTTTCTGATTCTTAATGTATTCAATAGTGTGACGGACCAACTGCATGAGGGGATTATCATAGGTGAACTCTCTCGTTGCGTAGGCAATATTTCCCGTGAAAGGAAGATTTTTCTTGAGATGGCTTCTTACATCAATCACTCCCTTAACATTACTGTCGTTATGAGAAAATCGATGATATTCCTTATAAAGACCTTTTCGAATAGCAGCTTGTAGATACTTGGGAAAGAGATACACCAAAAGTTGATAAAGCCTCTCTTCACGAGACAAAGCAACATCTAAACTAGTGAGATTGATATGAAGAACCTTGTTTAAGAGATAATGCAAAAAATGGTCATTACTCTCATCAGAAAATCGTGAGGAAATCGTTAATCTTTCCTGACCATATCCAAGAAAACCAATCACGTTCCCTGTCTTGATTTTCTGATTGACTGTTTCAAAAATCTTTTGGTCCTTATCCAAATCAGGAGTATGAGTCAAATCATTTGGAAAAATGAAAATACGTTCATCTTGGGATAGACTTTCCAAGGTTCTGTCTAAAAGAAGATTGCTTAGTTTAGGATATTCTTCAACAAATTTTTCTTTAATAATCTTGTGTTGATTATCAGTAATCCGCATCATCGTTTTCATCACCTTCATTGTCATCAGCTACTGCCTGATCTTTTTGCTCATTATTTGTCAGTTCAAATGCTTTTTTCAAAGTTTCCAAAGTTTCAACCTCATCATAAGAACCTCGCAAGTAGTCTTCTAGGAGAGGCTTAATATAATCAGACCAGAGTAATTCATAGTCAAAATCTACATCCTTCAACTTAAGAAAATAACTTGGTCCAATATGATAATGACTGTTTAATTCCTGAACATTTTCGATAGCAGCGTTCAAGTTTCTTAGACGAATTTTTGCTTCTTCTGCATGGATATTCAGCTCTTTATCCAACATGCCAACTTGACCCTCGGCAGTAACTTCAACAAAACGAAAACGACGACGCATAGCAAAATCAAAGGTATCCACTGAACGATCAATATCATTCATAGTTCCGATGATGTAAACATTTTCGGGGATATAGAACTTTTCATCAGTTTCGTGTAGATTTGCATATTGGGTAGAAACACTTCCTTTTTCACCACGATAGCCAGGGTCGATAGAGAAAAAGAGTTCGCCAAAAATCTTAGAAATCTCCCCACGATTGATTTCATCGATGATGAAGACGAATTTCTTATCAGTATCAATTTCTGTTGGGGAAACATAGTCTTTCAAACCAAATCTCTTTCTCAATGTTTCTAGGACAGTTTTTCCACCACTTTTGTAGTATTCTTGCTTATTATAATTTTTATCTTTATACAACTCGTAAACATATTTGCTAGGTAGTGACCATCCTGGAACACCACTATCATAATTTACTGACAAATTTTGTCTACTATTAACAGATAAGTAAGATGTTTTTGTTATATATTCTTTTTCTTCAGCAACATTTATATATTCTAAGTAAGAATCCCAAGCCTCATCAAAATTATCTTGTCCTCCAATCAATTGGGTTTCTTTTGCTTTCTGACAAAAATCTTTAAAAATACCGTCCTGTAGCCTAAACTCAATAGCTCCATCCCCATTTGATACTGGTCTTAAACCTTCTACAAAATCCGTATAATCATAGGATGGGTGAAATTGTACAAATCCGATTTGGTCTTCGTTGCCATCCGTTAATTCTTTGGCAATTTCTTTAGCAAGATAAGTCTTTCCTGTGCCAGGAGCACCACGAAGGATAAGGTTTGGAGACTTTAATAGAGATTGAGTTAATTGATGACGAAAATTGTTTGATGAATCCATTGTACTATTGTCTTCCTTATTTTCCATAAAAAGCTTAGAATACTCAAAAAGCATAGTTCCTAATTTCGATGGCTCCAACTCAGGATAAGTTTTGGACACCAGTTCAATTATTTTATGATTTTGCAGATAAGGTCCACCTTGATTTGTCTGAGAAACAAAGTGGTTCCAAAATTCTTTCTGACTATTAATATTTACACCAAAGAAAGGATCTCCCCCAGAATAGATACAAAGTAATTTTGTCACCATAGCAGAACGACCAATAAATTCATTTGTTGATCTTTTCATATCAAAAATAGGATTTTCAAAGTTAAAACGAATACCTTCTTTGATAATTTCATACAAATCTGATTTTAATTTTGAAAATCGCTGATCCAACTCTGAAATCTCATTATTAGCTTGATCTTTATATTTGTTTGTTTTTTTATTCCAATAAATACCAAATTTTGAAGCTGAGCCACCAGAAATTCCAAGAAATAGATTTTTGTATTTTCCCTTCTCAAGAGCGTAGCATAAAGACTTATTTTGCTGTCCCTTTCCTATTACATATTCATCGATTGACATTGTTAAAATCCTATCCAAAGGCCATTCCTGGAGAAACTCTTCTTTTAATTTATCATTAAACTTTTCACCAACAGTTGCCTTATTTAATAACTTTTCTTTATTTAGACTATACCATTTATAAAAATCTTCTAAACTAACTTTTCTTTTATTCATCAATCTAACTCCTTTTACTAATGATGTTTAAATATTGGCATTACTTATTAACATATATTTTCTACATAGAATACCATATCCTATAGAAAAAGAAAAGAATTTCTATAAAAAAGCCTAGTATTATGAGCTGTAATGTCCTTAACACTAGACTTCTTCTCTATCCTAATAATACTCAACCTGACGGTAGTCCCATGAGTTAAAAGTATCTGACAGGTGCATCATGATTTTATCAATGTCAAGCCCTTTACGGATCACAACTGGAGCTGGTGAAGTTGAACGTGCTCCTCCTTGTTCTGGGATGAGTTTGCCGTTCTTATCGACCATAGACACCATTACACCTTGCTCTCATAGCGAGTTTCAATCGTTTTATCATTGAAGTAGATGAGGCGTAGACCATTTTACCTTCTTCCCAAAGCTTGGCAGCCAATTGTTCATCTGCTTTTCCAAACTTGATAACAAAACAGCTAGTACCACGTACATCAGTCATAAGTTCTTCACGGCCATCCCCGTATGCTTTGAATTTTTCAAAGGCTTCTGGTTTCCAAGGAAGGATACAACCAAGAAGAATATCTTCATCCCAATGTTTTTAGTAGAATGCTTCAATTTCTGGGTTGAGTTGCGCTAAAGCGCAAAGTTCATCCATGCTACCGCAGAGAACAACACCTGGTTTGTTACGCTTACGTTCTTTGGCTGCAAACTTACGCTCAAGTCCTGCCTTATCGCTGGTCATGATAATGTAACCAACTTTAGTAGGGCAAACGATACATCCGCCCTCACCTTTTAAAATGTCGTAGCCTTCTTGTGAATGTGTTTTGTCATAATTTTATAATGTGTTGAATCCAGAATAGTCCACTGTAGTTTCTAAAAAATTGCTGGAAATGGATGTTAAGCTCCAATTCATTTGTTTACATCTTATTTCAGTTTACTATATTTCCTTTTCTATTTTTTCTAATCCTGCCAGTAGGCTGGTCGTTGTTTTTCATAAGCAGCAATCAACTCTTCATACTGCAAGGTAATACCGATATCATCCAAACTATTTAGGAGTTTATGTTTCCACTCGCTATCTATCTCGAAGGTGAATTCTTCAACTGGTGAGATAATTTTCTGTTGTTCCAAGTCTACAGTTACCTGGTCGGTCGGTTTGAGTTGGGCTAGCTTTTCTCTAACCTCCCTAGGCTGAACGATTGGCAACAGGCCATTATTGAGTTCATTATTGTAATGAATGTCACCGAAAGATCCTGCAATCACGACCTTAAAGCCATAGTCCGCTAGAGCCCAAGCAGCGTGTTCCCTCGAAGACCCTGCCATCCATTACCTCCAAATAAAATATAAAGCTACTAGTGTGGTTACCATCCCAAGAAACCAAACTGTTTTAAAGTACCATTTTCGAGTCTTGTGGTGAAAAGTGATTCCAGCTAACCAGGCCCCAAAACCACCACAAGTAAGGGCTAAAATGAGTAAGATTTTCTCTGGGATGCGCCAAGTTCTTCTTCTTGCCTTGAATTTGTCAATGCCATAAATCAAGAAAATGATGACATTCCAAATCAAAAGGACTAGAGTAATTTTTTCGTCTAACTTCATAACCTTGCAATAATAGCTTCCGTCATTTCCTTTGTTGAAGCCTGACCTCCTATATCTCTCGTTAAAATTCCTGCCGCCAGACTTGTCTCAACAGCACGTTTGATACGCTCTGCATCCTCATAACCTCCGAAACTATCTCTTAACATCATGGCAACTGATAAAATCATGGAAATAGGATTGGCAATTCCTTGACCTGCAATATCAGGTACTGAACCGTGAATAGGTTCATAGAGACTTGGTCCATTTTCAGAATGACTGGCTGATGGCATAACCCCAAGTGTACCAGATAAGACGCTTGATTCATCAGATAAAATATCTCCAAAAAGATTCTCCGTTACAATAACATCAAACTTAGCAGGATTGGTAATCATAAGCATAGCAGCTGAGTCTACCAGCTGGTGTTCCAAGGTTACATCTGAGAAATCCTGTGCGACTTCCTCAGCTACTTTCCGCCAGAGTTTTGAGGTCGCTAGAACATTTTGCTTATCGATACTAGTAAGGATTTTTCTGCGATTTCTTGCAATTTCAAAGGCTTTGCGAATAATCCGCTCCACTTCCTCATAGCTATAGTCGTTGATATCACGCGCATTGCGCTCTTCAAGAATATGATCTCCAAAGTAAATCCCGCCTGTCAATTCACGCACCACGACAAAGTCTACACCAGCAATTCGTTCCAGTTTGAGTGGTGACAAATGCTTGAGACTGTCAAAGATTTTTACAGGACGAATATTAGCGTAAAGATTGAGTTCCTTACGGAGAGCCATCAGGCCTTGTTCAGGGCGAACCACTGCTCCATCATACTGAGGACTACCGATAATTGCTAGTAGGATAGCATCTGCTTCCCTACTTGCCTTAAGGGTTTCATCAGGTAAGGGAGGCCATGCTGCATCAATATCTGCACCTCCGAACGGTCGTCTGTCAATCTCATAGTCAAAACCTGTTTTTTCAGCTAGAGCCTCCAGAACTTCTAAACCAACCTCCATGATTTCTGGGCCAATTCCGTCTCCTGCTAGAGCTACTATTTTCTTTGCCATAGCCTTCTCCTTTACACACTAGGCATATCGTGGTAAGAAACACTGCGTCCCATCTCACCTGCATTCTCTTTTTGAACAAAGGTATTAGCGTTTATATAGACAATAGCAGAAGCCTTCAACACATCAAAATCAAGCCCTGCTGCATTAAAGATGGTTTCTGTATCTCTGTTTTCAACAGTGACCAAAACCCGATCCTGGGGATCGATTCCATCTGTTACCGCATCGATAGTGTAGGACACCAAACGAACAGATTGGTTAAAGAACTTATCGATAGCGTTAAAGATTGCTTCAACGGAACCTTGCCCTGTCGCATTAAATTCGACTTTCTCACCATCCATATTGGCTAGGCTAACGAGCGCTTCAATGTCATTATCTGCATGAGTTTGAAGTTGTAAATCATCAAAGTGGAAGCCTTCTGGATTTTCAACCATGGTTCCAGCTACCAAAGCTCGAGGATCTGCATCTGTGATTTCTTACTTCTTATCGGCCAGTGCCTTGAACTTAGCAAAGAGTGGTTTGATATCCTCTTCTGTAAAATCTAGGGCCAATTCTCTCAGTTTCTCAACAAAAGCATGGCGACCAGATAATTTTCCAAGCGGAATCTTAACACCAACCAATTCAGGTGTGATGATCTCATAAGTGAGAGGATTTTTAAGGACTCCATCTTGGTGAATACCAGATTCGTGGGAGAAGGTATTGCCACCAACGACGGCTTTGTTTTTAGGAACTGGAATACCAGAGAAGCGAGAAACCATTTCTGACGTATTGATGGTCTCATTTAGGACAATACTGGTTTCTACTTGGTAGTAATCTTGGCGAATATTGAGAGCCACTGCAATTTCTTCCAAAGCAGCATTTCCAGCTCGCTCCCTAATACCATTGATAGTCCCTTCAACACGTCCTGCACTATTCTTGACAGCAGCAAGGCTATTTGCCACTGCCATTCCGAGGTCATCATGACAGTGAGGCGAATAAATGATCTGACGCTCCGTCTTGACATTCTCAATCAGGTATTTGAAGATGGCACCATATTCCTCTAGTGTGGTAAATCCTATATTTTCTGAAAATTTCTTCAGTAAAGAATATTTAGCTAATTGAAAGTTCATGAAAATTATTAAAATATTTCATTTTTTAGAGGTTAAGTTCCAACTTTTTTCTATCAATTCCAGTACTTCTTCATCTGATAAAGTATCATCAAGGGACACACTAATCCAGTAGCGCTTGCTCATATGGAAGGCTGGATAAATCCCCTTTTGTGAAAGCAAATTAGCTACTTGGTCATGCTTGAGGTTGACTGCTTCCACTTGTCCTTCTCTGCCCTTTTCCAGCTTATTACAAGAGATTTTCATCAAGACGGCATACCACTTTTGATTGCCTTCATGGCGCAATACAGCTGTATCAGGCGATTTTTCCCACAGATACTCCAACTGGTTTCCATACTTTTCCTGAACTTGAGTCATGATACGCTTAGTCTGATGACAGATAAAATCTTGCACATCAAAACAAGCCTTCCGAATCTGGTAAAGAATCTCCAGACAAGCCTCACGGACATTTCCGACAAAACTTCCCCTCATGCTTTCCATATGAACGTGAGGATAGAGGTCACCAGTCTCTTAGTCAAAGACTTGAAAGTTCACATTATCAGCAGTGATGGACACAGTCATGACAAAGTCACCTTGCAAAATCTGGCAACTATATGTCCAGACTTCGCTATTTTCTATAAAACCATAATCATGAACCTTTTCTTGATTAAATTGATAGGATTTAAAAATTTCAAACATAAGTGAAAACTGCTACCCAAAGCTAGCAGTTCCTTTCTATTTTTTAAAAAACAACCTTAGTACCATGCAATTGTGTTACCCCCAACTGGTCGATAAAGGTTTGACGGTTGTCAAGGTCAATCCCCCCACCTGGTAGAATTTCAATTTTACCTTTAGCGTACTCCAAAATTCTGTGATAGTGAACAAAACGTTTTTCTAAGGAGTCGCCAGACACACCAGCACGAGTTAGGATACGAGTGACACCGGCTTGACTGAGCCAGTCAATAGCTTCCGGTTGATCTTCATCACTTAGTTCATCAAAGGCCATGTGAAAGACAATTTCCATTCCTTTTGATGCAGCAATTAACTTTTCCAGATTAGGCTTATCCAACTTTTTATCAGCAGTTAAAGCTCCAAATACACCCCCTTGACTTCCAGCCTGAGCAGTCAAACGAATGTCTTCTAGCATGATAGCAATTTCTAGGTCATTATAGACAAAGTCACCACCACGTGGCCGAATCATGGTCATGATGGTTGTATCGTAGTTAGCTGCCAGTTCAACCGCTGCCTTAGTCACTCCATAGCTGGGTGTTGTCCCACCAACTGCTAGATTATCACAGAGTTCAATCCGACGAGCTCCAGCCTGCATCGCTTTTTCAAGTAAAGTCACATTTTCAGCACAAAATTCGTAAATCATTTGATTCTCCTTGAATATTACTTCAAATTTATTATATCATATTGTTATGAATATGCTTTCAATTTTATCAAGGCAAATAACTACTGTTTTAACTATTCTTTGTCTGGAATGACCTTGAAAAGATAATAAGTGATAAAGATGGTCAAAGCACCCAGACCGATTTTGACTGGTAAAAGAGGTGCAAAATAAATAGAAATTCCCATCAAGACGTAGATAGAGACGATGATTTTTTTCTTTCGTTCACGCGTAATAGACTTAGTCTCGCGAAAATCAGCTACATATGTTTGATAGAGCTTGGTATGATAAAGCCAGTCTTCGAAACGCTTGGAACTTCTGGAGAAACAAGCAATAGACAACAAAAGGAAAGGCGTTGTCGGCAACAAGGGTAAAACAACCCCAACAATAGCCAAGGTCAGTGATAAAAAACCAATTATCAGATAGATAAGACGCATAACTTCTCCTAGTTAAAATAATCTTCTTCTAGTTTCGCATAAAATGATGTATTTTGTCAAGTTCTAACCAAAAGGAGCCTGAAATTTACTTTCGGGCCCCTCCTCTTATTTAATCTTTTCTTCCTCGTAGTCGCCTTTGCTACAAACAACCTGCTTGCCACCACCACGGACTTTTTTCTCCATGAGGAAGTTGCCACATTTTGGACAGTCACGACCAACAGGCTTGTCCCAAGAGGTAAATTCACATTCTGGATAGCGATTGCAACCATAGAAGAGGCGATTACGCTTGGTTTTTCGCTCAATAATTTGTCCCTGATGACAGCTTGGACACTCAACACCAATCTCTTTCACGATTGCTTGGGTATGACGGCAATCTGGGAAATTGCTACAAGCGTAGAATTTACCAAAACGACCAAGTTTAATGACCATTGGACTGCCACACACTTCACAGTCAAATCCAGCTGGTTCATCCTTAATCTGGATTTTTTCCATTTCTTCTTCAGCCTTGGCAACTTCTTTAGAGAATGGTTTGTAAAAGGCATCAATGACCCGTCGCCACTGCTCTTTTCCAACTTCGACATCATCCAGTTTACCTTCCATTTCAGCTGTGAAGGTCACGTTTACGATATCTGGGAAATATTCAACGATGAGCTTATTGACAATTTCTCCCAACTCTGTCGGTTCAAAACGTTTGGCTGCCAGGCGAACATAATAACGTTTCTGAATGGTTTCAATGGTTGGCGCGTAGGTTGATGGACGTCCAACCCCATTTTCCTCTAAGGTTTTAATCAGTGTTGCTTCAGAATAACGGGCAGGCGGTTGGGTGAAATGTTGCTCTGGTTTGCTATTGACCTGTTTGACCACATCTCCAACAACCATGTCCGGTAACATCTTATTCTTGTCAGAATCATTATAAATGGCAAGATAACCATCAAACTTAACCTGACTACCATTGGCAGCAAATTGAACCCCTTTTTGAGACAATTTAACAGCCATGGTATCAAAAACGGCCGCTGTCATCTGGCTAGCCACAAAACGATTCCAGATAAGGGTATATAGCTTGAGCTGATCCTTGTCCAGATACTTAGCGATGCTTTCTGGTGTATTAAAGACACTTGACGGACGAATAGCCTCATGGGCATCCTGAGCACCTGATGCGTTTTTGACCTTGCTACCGTGCTTAGAATACTTACTACCAAAACGATCCGTAATGAAGCTTGCCACCTCATTTTGCGCTACAGGACTGATACGAGTCGAATCGGTACGCATATAGGTAATCAAACCTTGAACACCAGAACCGATATTAATTCCTTCATAGAGCTGTTGGGCAACCATCATGGTTTTTCGAGTACGGAAATTGATTTTATTGGCAGCATCGATCTGCATAGATGAAGTGGTATAGGGTAAAGGAGCATTGCGCTTGCGCTCTTTCTTATCCACCTGATCTACTGAAAAGTCTTTACTCGTCAGACGAGACAAGACTTCCTTGACTTCGTCATTGCTGGTCAGTTTCATCTTTTTACCATCTACTCCATAGAAGGAAGCATGAAATTGTTTGGTTCCCTTTTTAAAGACAGCATCAACTGTCCAGTATTCTTCTGGCTGGAAGGCATTGATTTCATTTTCACGGTCAATGATGAGTTTAAGGGCAATGGACTGAACGCGACCTGCTGACAAGCCCTTCTTGACCTTCTTCCACAAAATAGGCGAAATCGAATACCCTACCAAGCGGTCCAAGATCCGACGAGCTTGTTGGGCATCGACCAAGTCCATATCGATCTTACGAGGTTCTTTAAAAGCATTTTTGACTGCATCCTTGGTGATTTCATTGAAGACCACACGGTTGGCATCATTTTCATCCAAGTTGAGAATATGGGCCAAATGCCAAGAAATCGCTTCTCCTTCACGGTCCGGGTCACTCGCGAGAAAAACTTTATTAGCTTTTTTAGCTTCTTTTTTCAAGTCATTGATAAGAGGGCCTTTTCCTCGGATATTAATATATTGCGGTTCATAATTATTTTCAATATCGACGGACATACTGGATTTCTTCAAATCACGGATATGCCCGACACTGGCTAAAACCTTGTAGTTTCTGCCTAGATATTTTTCAATCGTCTTGGCCTTAGCAGGCGACTCCACGATGACTAGATTTTTTTTAACTGTTGATTTTTTCTTTTTTGTTGCCGTAGCCACAGTATCACACCTTTTCAAAGTAATAAACTTTATAAAGTGTAAACCATTTTTTGAACCCTGTCAAGACTTAGCTACTATAATAGAAGAAAAGTTTTATACTTAAAACCTCAGTCTTCCTTTGATATACATAGAAGACTCACGAGAAAAACCAGCTATTCTCAAGAAATTATTGCTCCTCAGACTCTGTATAAAACTTATTAGCTTTTTCCTTTTCTTTTGCTTCCTTATCCTTGATATACTGGAAGAAATACTCCACCAGTTCTTCCTTACTAAGTTGTTCTGAATCAGACAATTGTGAAACTTGAACAGAAACATCACTTAAACCATAGTCACCTCTCTTACTTGAAATCATATCGAGTTCTTCTTCTGTCAAATAATTTCCTGAAATGGTTAGCTTTAGGGTATGAGTCTTTTTAGAATAGGTTTTTTTCAAAATATTATGCCCCTGAAACTGCTCTGATATAAATTTCTTAAGGGACTCTTTTTTCAACGTTTCTCTCACTAAAGTCGTTGCAGAGATGAAACTCGGAATCATCAGCAAAACAGCAACTAGAAGCAAAATCCTACGCATTTTAGAGTCTTCTTCATTATCTTTAAAATAATGTTTCTTAACCATCATCAACCTAACACCTATATAAGTCGCAATGACAATAAAGCTACAATTGATGAGGAATAGGTAAGAGGAGCCTATGATAAATTTTAGATTAGCAGAAGCAATAGCATAACCTACTGTACAAAGAGGAGGCATCAAGGCGGTTGCAATAGCAACACCAGGAACAATATTATTGGTCTCTTTTTTCCTAGCACCAATAATACCTGCTATCCCTCCTACAAAAGCAATGAGAACATCCCAAATAGTCGGAGAGGTTCTAGCAACAATTTCCGAACTAGCATACGAAATGGGAGAAAGATAAAAATAAAGTGTTGAAGCTATTAAACTGGCAAGAATTTGAATAGCTAATATTTTAAAAGATTTTCTTAACAATTTAAAATCAAATATAGCTAGAGAGAGCCCCACTCCCAGAATAGGTGTCATCAAAGGAGAGATTAACATGGCTCCAATAATCACGGGAGTCGAATCCATATTTAATCCGATAGAGGCGATAAGCATGGCACATAGTAAAATCGCTAAATCACTTCTGGAAAGTTCTAATTCTTCATATATTTTATTTCTAAATTCTATCAACGAATACAGTTTATTATTTGTCACAATATCTTCCTTTCCCAGCTAACTAGTCGCTAAAATCCTAACAAACTCAATACTTTAGTAGTCTGATATGCCAATCTCACGAGCTCTTTTTATCATTTTCCATAATATCCTGACTCAAATGTCTACTGATATCTCTCATCAGTTTCATTTCTAGTAAATGAAAATCAAACTCGGAAGCTAACCGTAGCTTGCTCAAAACACAGCAAGGCAAAGCTGAGCTGACGTAAAAAGATTTTCGAAAAGTATCATCATCTATTTTAGACCATTTCTTATAATAACCATTTTATTTTTATTTGTCAAGGTCTTTGAATTCTTTCTTAAACAAGCCTTGTAATCTCTACTTTTGAAGAATTTATTTTTCCTTACTGACAAGATTTGAGACGGTAGGAATCATTGAACATAACCTAGCCAACATCAATCACAATCATTTCTCCTTTCTCAATTACACTAAATTATAGTGTATTGAATCTATAACAGTGCACCTTGGCTGCTAAAATATTTCTATAAATTAATTTGACTTTCCTGATAGAGTTGTTCACATCTTATTTCAATTCACTATACTTTCCCTTATACTCAATGAAAATCAAAGCGCAAACTAGGAAGCTAGCCACAGGTTGCTCAAAGCACTGCTTTGAGGTTGTAGATAAGACTGACGAAGTCAGCTCAAAATACTGTTTTGAGGTTGCAGATGGAAGCTGACGTAGTTTGAAGAGATTTTCGAAGAGTATTATATGAAAAAATCCTCTACTCTACTAATCCACTTAGAAAAAACGCATATTATCAAGTGTTAAAAACTTGCTAATATGCGTTTTATTATGGAAATGTTGGGTTCATTTTCTCTTAAAATTGATTTTTTCTTAGAATTCTAGCTTAGGTCATTTTTAAAATTCAAATTCCGCAAGAACATCTTGCCCACTGGTGACCAATTTTGCTCCTTCTTGAATCAAATGATGGCAACCGTCTGATAGTCCATCTAAAATGCTACCAGGAATAGCAAAGACATCGCGTCCTTCTTCCATTGCTCGCTCACAGGTAATGAGACTACCTGAACGCATCTTAGCCTCTGCTACAATCACACCACGACAAAGTCCAGCAATGATGCGATTACGGGCAGGAAAATGAAATTTCAGAGGTTGTTCGCCAGGTCCATATTCACTTAGAGCCAGATGGTCATTGCCGATGTAGTCTTGCAAGCGTTTGTTGGCTTTAGGATAAAACACATCCAGTCCTGTTCCAATCACTGCAATGGTTTTTCCGCCATTCTGAAGAGCTGCCATATGAGCTGCTGTGTCAATGCCCTTGGCCAGACCACTGACAATAACCAGTTCATTTTCCAAGCCTTGAATGACTTTTTCAACTGACTTAGCTCCCTGTTTGCTACAAGCACGACTGCCCACGACCGCTACCTTCGGGAATTTCAGGAGGTCAAGATTTCCCTTGTAAAATAAAAGTACAGGCGCATCATATATTTCACTCAAATCCCAAGGATAACAGTCATCTAAAATAGAGAAAGATGGAAATTTTTGAAACTCTTTCGACAAATGCGCATCGTCTATCTGAAAATAACGTTCCATAAAAACGGCTGGATTACGGCAACCTGAGATATCTGCAATATCACCCAACAAAAGCTCCTGATCAACATTTTCACCGTATTCTAGCACTTTCAAAATCTGTTGATTGGTCAAACCTGATTTTTTTAACTTATAGATTTCATAGTTTGTGATTTTCATAAATAACTCCATTTCTTTTTCTACTCATCTATCTATTCGTAAAAAATCAAAAAACATCCGACTATTTTGTCAGATGTTGGAATCTTTAATTTTCGTTTTTAAGAATTTCTTCTAATTTACGATAGTCTTGGACACTATCGATCTCATAAATGCTATTGCCTTCTAATTCTTCAACATAGACATCTAGCTCTTTGATATTATCCTTAACCATATTGTCCCAGTAGAGATCAACAAATTCACCACTTGCATAAGCCTTGTCGATAAAGCTGACAATCTTTTCTGCAGTTGGAGCATCCCAGAAGGATACACCACTAAGGATGCGACCTGCCTTGCTATCAACAATAATGTCTTGAACCTTGTAGTCATCTCCATAGACCAAGAACCATTCGTTGGTACAATCTTCACGATAAACACTAAAATAAGTCGAACGTGTCAAATCATTGCGGAACATATTTTTAAAGAGATAATTGTCAGCATCAATAACATAGCTGTTGGCCAATTCTTCTTTTACAAGATAGAGAGAGTAAAAGTTATTGTAGTCAGCGTATTTATCATTGAAAACGAGGCGAACACCGTATTTTTCTTTTAAATAATCGAATTGTTCTTTAAGATAACCAACGATGATGATGATGTCATTGATTCCTTTTTCTTTGAGAAACTCAATTTGGTATTCAATCAAAGGT
Source organism: Streptococcus pneumoniae (assembly GCF_001457635.1). Taxonomy (NCBI): domain Bacteria; kingdom Bacillati; phylum Bacillota; class Bacilli; order Lactobacillales; family Streptococcaceae; genus Streptococcus; species Streptococcus pneumoniae. The sequence continues at coordinate 1,414,641 of NZ_LN831051.1, read as the reverse complement.
TTTTGATTAACCTGAACCAAGGCTTTAGGGGTATTTTCAGTCATAGGACGCAAGCGAGTTCCCAATCCCGCTGCTAAGATAATGGCTTTCACACGAATCTCCTTTATTCTTTAATAATAATATAAACTCCAGCAATGACGACAAGTGACGTCATAATGGTCAGCATATCTAATGATGTTCCCAAGAAAAGAGCTGCGAACAAGACAGTCCATACTACATAGCTCACGTTCAAGCCTGTAGCCTTGGCTGGTTGCAAGCGATTGATAGCGATATAATAAGCCAAATAGGAAATCATATCAAAGGCTACAAAGACAATCATGAGACCTAGCAATTGTCCATTGGCTACTGCAACAAATGACTGATGAGAGAAGAGCACAATCACAAGATAGGACAAGAACGAAGTTACTTGACGGATTAAGAGGGCTTCGATTTCACTCAATTCACTTTCCATGGCAAAAGAGCTAAGAACACTCTCACTTCCCCATGCAATAGCACAAACCAAAGCACAAAGAATCCCAATGTAGAAAGAATTAACCTGTTCAACCTTATAGGTCTGGGCAATAATCCCTCCAATAATCAAGACAATCCCAAATACAGTATTTTTCGAAATCTTGTGCTTCAAAAAGAAGAAAGCCAATAGAACTGAAATCGCAGGGTAAATAGCCGATACAGATGAAGCTAAAGAACTTCCGATATACTTAACTGCATAAAGATTGGCCTGCATACCGATAGGGCCTGCTAGCAAGGCTCCTATGATAACACTGACATTGCGAATATTTAAGAAAATTGAGAGGCGAACTTTCCCTTCTTTTACCAAGAGAAAAGCTAGTAAGATAAAGATGCTCAAAAAATCATGAGTTGCAGCCACCACAAAGGGTGACAAATCTGTAAAAATCGAAAAGATATAAGCACTAACCGTTAGACCCAAGCCCCAGAAAATACCTGAGAGAAGGCCAAAAGGAACTCCGTTTTTACTTTTCATCTGAACCTCCATAAGAAGCCAAACCTTTAATAGCTCTTTGGTAACGATTCACACCATAGTCACCAAAATCTTCACCTTGCTCTTCCTTATAGACAGTCCATAGACTCCAAATAGTATCTTGTAAAATTTTATAAATAGCAATCTTTTCATGAGAAACCGGTGTTTGGTCACTCTCATAGTGAGATAAGAAAGTTTCTTCCTCTTGGGAAGTGAATTCAGACTCTAAAAAGAGGGCAGCCAAATCCCACATTGGATCATTCATTGATGAATATTCCCAGTCAATCAAATAAAGTCGTCCTTGAGGTGATTCGATAAAGTTTTCAGGCACCAAATCGATATGACAAGATTTTCTGTCAACACCTAAGTCAGCCAGTCTTTTCTCTAAGGAGAAGACTGCATTTCTAACAGATTCATAGTTGGCATAAGGAATTTGTTCTTCAATCAAGGATTCGTATTTTTTGATTTCTTCAAAAGGAGCAAATTCTCCTCTTAATTCCTTAGCAGACGTATGAATAGTTTGTAATATTGGAGTAATTTTGTCGAACTTGGTCTTGATTGACGTTGAATCAAGCGTAATCGCAGATTCGATATACTCATTTACTTTGATACCAGCTTCAATATCAAAAAGATAATTTTTTACATCTAAGCCTAAATCCTTTAGTAGTTCAAGATTGTACTTTTCATCTTGTCGATTGATAAGCTTTTCTGTCCCTTTACCAAAGAATTTAACAATGTATTGCTTATTTGTTGTTTTGGCCAAATAGTTTTGATTGGTCATTCCACCCAGTTGTTCAACATTGAGGACTTCCTCTTCTTGACTAAGTAAGGAAGAAATTTTTTCTTTAATGATTTTCTCCACAATTAACCTCCAGTACTTATACTTCCCACTTAAACACTGTTTTAAAGGCTGTGTTTAAATCGGTTGCAAAGACACGATGAATATCTTTAATTTCTCTTACAGGTTCTTCTAGATAAAGGATATTTTTAAGACGATTGGCAAATTTCTTGACTTCCATCATTTGGATAGCATTTTTAAAATCAATGCGACCAGAACGAGATGACCCAACCAAAATCAAGCCCTTTTCTAAGGCATCGCGAGTATTGAGATTGACTTTATATTCGCTAACTCCCATCATGAGAATCGTTCCCTGAGGACGAATGTAGCGAATCAAGTCATTAATAGCTGGTCCAGTACCATCACCACCACAACATTCAAAAGCATGGTCAAAGGCCAACTCTTCAGGAATATTATCCGTAATATAGCATTCTTTGGCAAATGAGAAGAGTTCCAACTTTTCCCAATGACGACCAATAACCACAATCTCTGCTTCTGGCAAAGTATAGTTGATAATATTGGCAACCACAAAAGCTAAACTTCCATCTCCAATAACGGCGATCCGCTCCCGCTTGCTATGAGCAAGAGTCAATAGACGATTCATAGCGTGCATGCCCACACTGACAAACTCTGTAATGGCTGCAACCGTATCTTCAATAGCATCATAAGCCACCACACGATCTTTAGGGAGAGAAACAAACTCTCTCATAAAGCCATCAAATCCACTAGACAAGAAATGGGTCCCTGTCATGTAGTTTTCATAGAATTCTTCATCACTCTGCATAGGAGACTGATTGGGAATCATGACAACTTTTTGACCAACCTCGTAGGTTCCGGTCGGGTCAGAAATGACGGTTCCACATGACTCGTGAATCATTGCCATTGGAAGCTTTTTATTCAAAATCTTGGGATCACGTTTTCCCTGATAGTAACGCTGATCCGCATGACAGACAGCCATGTAGTTGGGACGGATAAGGATATGATTCTCTTGGTCAATAGCCTCTTCCTGATATTTGACATTGATAAACTTAGGCTTAGTTAGTTGATAAATTTGATTAATCATTTTACTAGTCTTTCTCAATCATACTTTTTGCAATCTTCAAATCTGTTACGGTTGTAATCTTCAGATTTGAGTATTCACCTTTGGCCAAGGCCACATCTTTTCCTTTGATCACAAAGATTTTACATGCATCTGTCAAGATTTCCTTCTCTTCATCAGAAAGAGATCCATAAAGGTCCATGAAGTCCTTGCAACGGAATGTTTGAGGTGTTTGTCCTTGATAAAGGTGAGCACGATTTGGAATATCTGTAATAAATTGACCATTGGTACTTTCAACGATAGTATCAACCGCTTCTACCACTGTGTCCACTGCGTCATGATTTTGGGCAAGTTGGATATTGTCCTGAATCATGCGAAGTGTAATAAATGGACGAACAGAATCGTGGGTAACAACGATATCCTCTGGAGTAAGCGGACGATAAGCATCAATGGCTTCAATGATTTTCTTAATACTTGTATTGCGGTCAGCACCACCCTTTGTAATTATGATACGTTCCTTATAAAGAGGAAGATATTTATCTACAAGATCTTCTGCATGAGAAACCCAGTCTCCATGAACACCAACTACAATTTTTTCAATACTTGGCTCCAAGACAAATTTTTCAATTGTATGAATCAAAATAGGTCGATTACCTAGCTCTAAAAATTGTTTTGGCAAGTTACTGATCCCCATGCGTGTGCCAGTTCCACCGGCAAGAATTCCTGCATAAATCATCTATTTTCTCCTTTGTCTTACTAAAAAAACTTATTCTCTCTATTATACCACAATCTAGTCCTATCATAAAAGAAATACTGGTCCTCCCCTTCTAGAATAGGAGAATTATGCAGTTCTATTATTCAAAGAAACTAGTCCATTTCTAGTAATGACTAGGAATTCTGTAGCAATTACTAATAAATGGCTGCGAAATTTTAGAGTCCTTCAGAATAATATACTTTCCTTAAAGAAAACTTAAAACTTAAGATTTGAAACTTCAAAGTGATTACTTGACTTACTGCCCTTCATTTCTTATTAGCTAACTTTATGATATAATGAAAAACGAGGTAAATTGAATGAAAAGTATAAAATTAAATGCTCTATCTTACATGGGAATTCGTGTCTTGAATATTATTTTTCCCATCCTAACTGGAACCTATGTCGCGCGTGTCTTGGACCGAACTGACTATGGTTACTTCAACTCAGTCGACACTATTTTGTCATTTTTCTTGCCCTTTGCAACTTATGGTGTCTATAACTACGGTTTAAGGGCTATCAGTAATGTCAAGGATAACAAAAAAGATCTTAACAGAACCTTTTCTAGTCTTTTTTATTTGTGCATCGCTTGTACGATTTTGACCACTGCTGTCTATATCCTAGCCTATCCTCTCTTCTTTACTGATAATCCAATCATCAAAAAGGTCTACCTTGTTATGGGGATTCAACTCATTGCCCAGATTTTTTCAATCGAATGGGTCAATGAAGCTCTGGAAAATTACAGTTTTCTCTTTTACAAAACTGCCTTCATCCGTATCCTGATGCTGGTCTCTATTTTCTTATTTGTTAAAAATGAACACGATATTGTTGTCTATACACTTGTGATGAGTTTATCGACGCTGATTAACTACCTGATTAGTTATTTTTGGATTAAAAGAGACATCAAACTTGTTAAGATTCACCTAAGTGATTTTAAACCACTCTTTCTCCCTCTGACAGCCATGTTAGTCTTTGCCAATGCCAATATGCTCTTCACTTTTTTAGATCGCCTCTTCCTCGTTAAAACAGGGATTGATGTCAACGTTAGTTACTATACCATAGCTCAGCGAATCGTGACCGTTATAGCTGGGGTTGTAACAGGTGCAATTGGAGTGAGTGTGCCTCGTCTCAGTTACTATCTGGGGAAAGGAGACAAAGAAGCCTATGTTTCTCTGGTTAATAGAGGTAGTCGAATCTTTAACTTCTTTATCATTCCACTGAGTTTTGGACTCATGGTTTTAGGACCAAATGCCATCCTACTTTACGGTAGTGAAAAATATATCGGAGGCGGCATCTTGACCTCTCTCTTCGCTTTTCGTACGATTATCCTGGCTTTAGATACCATTCTTGGTTCCCAAATTCTCTTTACCAATGGCTATGAAAAACGTATCACAGTCTATACAGTCTTTGCTGGGCTACTCAATTTGGGCTTGAATAGTCTCCTCTTTTTCAACCATATCGTGGCTCCCGAATACTACTTACTGACAACTATGTTATCAGAGGCTTCTCTACTTGTTTTCTATATCATTTTCATCCATAGAAAACAACTCATCCACTTGGGACATATCTTTAGCTATACTGTTCGATACTCTCTCTTTTCACTTTCCTTTGTAGCAATTTATTTCCTGATTAATTTCGTGTATCCTGTGGATATGGTCATTAATTTGCCATTTTTGATTAATACTGGTTTGATTGTCTTGTTATCAGCTATCTCTTATATTAGTCTACTTGTCTTCACAAAAGATAGCATTTTCTATGAATTTTTAAACCATGTCCTAGCCTTAAAAAATAAATTCAAAAAATCATAGGAGTTTAAAATGAAACAACTAACCGTTGAAAATGCCAAACAAATTGAATTAGAAATTTTGGATTATATTGATACTCTCTGTAAAAAGCACAATATCAACTATATTATTAACTACGGTACTCTGATTGGGGCGGTTCGACATGAGGGCTTTATCCCTTGGGACGACGATATTGATTTATCCATGCCTAGAGAAGACTACCAACGATTTATTAACATTTTTCAAAAGGAAAAAAGCAAGTATAAGCTCATATCCTTAGAAACTGATAAAAACTACTTTAACAACTTTATCAAGATAACCGACAGTACGACTAAAATTATTGATACTCGAAATACAAAAACCTATGAGTCTGGTATCTTTATCGATATTTTCCCTATAGATCGCTTTGATGATCCTAAGGTCATTGATACTTGTTATAAACTGGAAAGCTTCAAACTGCTGTCTTTCAGTAAACATAAAAATATTGTCTATAAGGATAGCCTTTTAAAAGATTGGATACGAACAGCCTTTTGGTTGCTCCTTCGACCGGTTTCTCCTCGTTATTTTGCAAATAAAATCGAGAAAGAAATTCAAAAATATAGTCGTGAAAATGGGCAGTATATGGCTTTTATCCCTTCAAAATTTAAGGAAAAGGAAGTCTTCCCAAGTGGTACCTTTGATAAAACAATCGATTTACCCTTTGAGAATTTAAGCCTTCCTGCACCTGAAAAATTTGATACTATTTTGACACAATTTTATGGAGATTATATGACCCTACCACCAGAAGAAAAACGCTTCTACAGTCATGAATTTCACGCTTATAAATTGGAGGATTAGGATGCAATATTTAGAAAAAAAAGAAATTAAAGAAATTCAACTAGCCCTGCTGGACTATATTGATGAGACTTGTAAGAAACATGATATTCCTTATTTTCTCAGTTATGGAACCATGCTTGGAGCCATCCGCCACAAAGGTATGATTCCTTGGGTGATGATATTGATATTTCCCTTTATCGTGAGGATTATGAGCGTTTACTGAAGATTATTGAAGAAGAAAATCACCCTCGCTACAAGGTTCTTTCCTACGATACATCTTCTTGGTACTTCCATAATTTCGCATCGATTTTGGACACTTCTACTGTTATAGAAGACCATGTTAAGTACAAGCGTCATGATACCAGCCTTTTCATCGATGTCTTCCCAATTGATCGATTTACAGACTTGAGCATTGTCGACAAGAGCTATAAGTATGTGGCCCTTCGTCAACTAGCTTATATCAAAAAATCACGAGCAGTTCACGGTGATAGCAAACTAAAAGATTTTCTTAGATTATGTAGCTGGTACGCTCTCCGATTTGTCAATCCTCGCTACTTTTACAAGAAAATTGATCAACTAGTCAAAAATGCTGTAACCAACACTCCTCAATATGAAGGAGGAGTTGGGATCGGTAAGGAAGGGATGAAAGAAATCTTCCCAGTTGATACCTTTAAAGAACTGATTTTAACTGAGTTTGAGGGCCGTATGTTGCCTGTTCCCAAAAAATATGACCAATTTTTAACCCAGATGTATGGCGATTATATGACACCACCATCAAAAGAAATGCAAGAGTGGTATAGTCATAGCATTAAAGCTTATCGCAAAAACTGATTGAGGGGTATTATACAAACTACTAAGATAGAGGTTATTCAAAAACATAATTTTAGTAGAAAATGAAATACATATTCCCACAATAAAACGCATCATATCAAGGTTTTTGAAAAACCTTGATATGATGCGTTTTATAATTTTAAAGACTTTTTTCTATAGTAGATTGAAATAAGATGCGAACGAATCAATTAGAAAATTCAAATTAATTTCTAGAAATATTTTAGTATCCCTGTGTACTGTTCTAAATTCAGTCTGCTATATCTTATTTTTCTATTTAAATCGCTTCTGTAACAAAGCTACGACTTTCAAGTACCTTAAGCATGGCATTAGCTGTATCTAGCGCTGTGAAGAGGGGCACCCCGTGTTCAATGGCTGAACGACGAATTTGCTCACCATCTTCGTCAGCAGTTCGTTTTGTTCCTACTGTGTTAATGATAGCTTGAATTCTTCCTTTGCGTACAAAACTTGGGATATCCTTATCGTCATCACCAATCTTACCAACAGGTTGGGCTTGCAAGCCATGACTAGCAAAGAAGGCTGCTGTCCCTTCTGTCGCAAGGATTCCATAACCAATGTTTTGGAAACGACGAGCCAAGTTCAAGGCTTCTTCTTTGGCATCATCAGCGATGGTAAAGACGACATTACCAAAAGTTGGCAAGTGTAGATAAGAAGCTTCAAAGGCTTTATAGAGAGCTTTTTCCAAAGTAGCATCAGAACCCATAACTTCACCTGTTGACTTCATTTCAGGACCGAGCAAGCTGTCTACCTTAGCTAGTTTGGTAAAGGAGAAGACAGGTGCCTTGATATGAACACGGGTGCTTTCAGGGTAAAGTCCATTTTGGTAGCCAAGTTCTGATAAACTTTGACCAAGAATGAGCTTGGTCGCTACTTGAGCCATAGGAATATTGGTTACCTTAGATAGGAATGGAACGGTACGGCTGGCACGTGGATTGACCTCAATAACGTAGACTTTTTCATCCTTGATAACAAACTGGATGTTCATCATTCCAAGGCAGTGAAGACCGATTGCTAAGCGTTTGGTGTAGTCTGCGATGGTCTCCTGAACCTTTTGCGACAAGGTTTGTGGTGGGTAAACAGCCATTGAGTCACCTGAGTGGACACCAGCACGTTCGATATGCTCCATGATACCAGGAATGAGTACATTTTTACCATCTGAAATGGCATCAACTTCGCACTCTTGCCCAACGATATAAGAGTCGACAAGAACTGGATGGTCTGGACTAGCCTTAACAGCAGTTCGCATGTAAGAACGAAGGTCTTCTTCGTTTTCAACGATTTCCATGGCACGTCCACCAAGTACATAAGATGGGCGGACAAGAACTGGGAAGCCAATCTTACGAGCTGCAAGAACTGCTTCTTCTTCATTGGTAGCCGTTTGTCCTGGTGGCTGTGGAATATCCAATTCTTTGAGAGCTTGCTCGAAGAGGTCACGGTCTTCGGCACGGTCTAGGTCAGCAACCTGTGTACCAAGGATGGTCACACCTGCTTTTGCCAATGGCTCCGCAAGGTTGATGGCTGTTTGACCACCGAACTGAACGATAACTCCCTTTGGTTGTTCCAAGTCAATGACGTTCATAACATCTTCGAATGTCAATGGCTCAAAGTAAAGCTTATCTGATACAGAGAAGTCTGTTGAAACGGTCTCTGGGTTTGAGTTCATGATGATAGCTTCATAACCAGCTGCCTGGATAGCCTTAACAGAGTGAACGGTTGCGTAGTCAAACTCAACCCCTTGACCGATACGGATTGGACCTGAACCTAGGACAAGTACAGATTCTTTATCAGATCTGATAGATTCATTTTCCCAACCATAGGTTGAATAGAAATATGGCGTTTCGGAGTCGAACTCTGCCGCACAAGTGTCTACCATCTTATAAACTGGAACAATCTTGTTTTCCAAGCGAAGTTGGCGAACTTTATCATCAGTCGTTCCCCAGAGTTCAGCAATCTTACGGTCTGAAAAACCATTAAGTTTGGCTGTTTTCAAAACTTCTAGATCTTGTGGATGAGCACCCAATTCTTGCTCAATTTCAAAGATATGCAAGAGTTTATCAAGATAGAAGATATCAATTTTTGTAAGCTCTGCAATTTCTTCAGGTGTGTAGCCACGACGAATTGCTTCTGATACGTAGAAGAGACGGTCATCTTGGGCTTTGACAACCTTTTCAATCAAGGCATCATCAGAAACTGCTGCAAGTTCAGGTATTTCATTGTGGTGCACCCCAATTTCAAGGGAGCGGCAGGCCTTGAGAAGAGATTCCTCGATGTTACGACCGATTGCCATGACTTCTCCAGTCGCCTTCATTTGTGTACCGAGACGGCGTTCACCCTTTTCAAACTTGTCAAATGGGAAACGTGGAATCTTAGCAACTACGTAGTCAAGGGCTGGTTCAAACATGGCATAGGTTGAACCTGTAACTGGGTTTATAACCTCATCCAAGGTCAAACCTACTGCAATCTTGGCAGCCAACTTAGCAATCGGATATCCTGTCGCTTTAGAAGCAAGGGCTGACGAACGTGATACACGAGGGTTTACTTCGATAACATAATACTTGAAGCTGTTAGGATCAAGAGCTAGCTGAACATTACATCCACCTTCAATCTTGAGGGCACGAATAATGCTCAAGCTCGCATCACGAAGCATTTGGTTTTCATAGTCTGACATGGTTTGCGCAGGGGCAAATACAATGGAATCCCCCGTGTGAATCCCAACTGGGTCAAAGTTTTCCATGTTACAAACAACCAAGGCATTGTCAGCTGAGTCACGCATCACTTCGTATTCAATTTCCTTGAAACCAGCAATCGAACGCTCAATCAAACATTGGGTAACAGGTGACAATTTCAAACCATTTTCAGTGATTTCACGCAATTCTTTCTCGTTGGCACACATACCACCACCAGTACCACCAAGGGTAAAGGCTGGACGAACGATGACTGGGTAGCCAATTGTCGCTGCAAAGGCAACTGCTTCTTCTACTGTGTTAACAATTTCAGATTCTGGAATGGGTTGCTCAAGCTCTTCCATCAATTGTTTAAAGAGGTCACGGTCCTCCGCTTGGTCAATGGCAGACAATTTAGTACCCAGAAGTTCAACGCTAAGCTCATCTAAGATACCATTTTTAGACAATTCCATGGCCATGTTGAGACCTGTCTGACCACCGAGTGTTGGTAGCAAGGCATCTGGACGTTCCTTACGAAGAATACGTGTCACAAACTCAAGTGTAATCGGTTCAATGTAAACCTTGTCAGCAATTTCCTTGTCCGTCATGATGGTTGCAGGATTTGAGTTAACCAAAACAACCTCATAACCTTCCTCTTTCAACGACAAGCAAGCCTGGGTCCCAGCATAGTCAAACTCAGCAGCCTGACCAATAATAATCGGACCAGAACCAATCACCATAATTTTTTGAATATCAGTACGTTTAGGCATATATAAGATATTAAGGGCGTCAAGCGGACAAAGCTAAAATAGGAGTTATGACGAAGAACTGTCAGTTCTAGGAATAACTATCTTTTTAGCACCGTCCGTAGCCCGTATTCAGTTCAGCAAATACGGAGCACCCTTCTCCTTTCTATTCGTCGCCTCTCAGGGCGACATTAAATAAGATACAAAGGACGAATAGAAAGCGATTGAATTTTAAGAAATCAAGGAAGGATTGACAATCCAAGTTGGTTTCTCTAAATTCTGAGCTTTCCGTCCGTGTTCAGTTACATAAATTCTCCGACGAGCTTTTACTCGTTCTTAGTTTGATTGTTTAAAAACTTCCATCATCTCGATAAACTCGTCAAATAGGTAGCTAGCGTCGTGTGGCCCAGGAGCTGCATCTGGGTGGTATTGAACAGAGAAAGCAGGTTGGTATCTGTGGCGCACACCTTCCACTGACTTGTCATTGATTTCTTCGTGGGTAATAATCAAGTGCTCTGGCAAATCCTCGCGGCTGACTGCATAACCATGGTTCTGGCTGGTGAAGTCTACTCGTCCTGTTGCGATTTCACGTACCGCATGGTTGAATCCACGGTGGCCAAACTTCATCTTATAGGTCTTAGCCCCGTTTGCCATAGCAAAGAGTTGATGTCCCATACAGATACCAAAGATTGGAATTTTTCCTTGTACACCGCGAATCATATCCAGTGCCTGTGGAACATCTTCTGGGTTACCTGGACCGTTTGACAACATCACTCCGTCAGGATTGAGATGGAGAATTTCTTCAGCCGTTGTCGAATAAGGAACAACCGTCACATTACAGTTGCGCTTAGAAAGTTCACGTAGGATTGAGTGCTTGAGACCAAAGTCTACTAACACCACGCTCAAACCAACTCCTGGAGCTGGATAGGAAGTTTTAGTAGAAACCTGCTTAATATTATCTGTCGGCAATACTGTTGCTTGGAGCTGGTCAGTCACATGGTCCATACTATCTCCAACATGAGTCAAGGTTGCTCGCATAGTACCATGCTTACGAATAATCTTGGTAAGTGCACGCGTATCAATCCCTGAAATACCAGGAATTTTCTTGGCTTTCAAAAATTCATCCAAGGTCATTTGGTTGCGCCAGTTGCTTGCTCTACGCGCTTCTTCGAAAACAACAACTCCCTTACAAGTTGGAATAATAGATTCGTAATCATCACGGTTAATTCCATAGTTTCCGACCAAAGGATAAGTAAAGGTCAAGATTTGTCCATTATAAGACTGGTCTGTAATGGATTCTTGGTAGCCGGTCATCCCTGTATTAAAGACGATTTCGCCTGTTACATCAATATCTGCTCCGAAGGCCTTGCCTTCAAAAACTGTGCCATCTTCTAATACTAGAATTCTTTTTGTCATATTTTCACCTCTCGTGGACGCTCACTGGCGTCTTTTAACGTCTTGTGTTTTAGTTGGCGTTTCTACTCGCTAGTACGGATTCTAAGATTGCCATTCGAACAAAGACACCATTGGTCATTTGTTGGACAATCCGTGATTTTGGTGCTTCAACCAAGTGGTCTGCTATTTCTACATCACGATTGATTGGAGCTGGGTGCATGAGGATTGCTGTTTCTTTCAAACGATCGTAACGTTCTTGAGTCAAGCCATGTTGGGCATGGTAGTCTTCTTTTGAAAATACAGCTCCACTATCATGGCGTTCGTGTTGCACACGGAGAAACATCATGACATCAACCTGATCAATGATTTCATCAATGGTTACAAACTGTCCATAGTCTGCAAACTCTTGACTTCTCCATTCCTCAGGTCCAGCGAAAAAGAGTTCAGATCCCAAGCGTTTCAAAATCTGCATATTGGATTTGGCAACGCGTGAGTGGTCCAAGTCACCTGCAATAGCAACTTTAAGACCCTCAAAGTGGCCAAATTCCTCATAAATGGTCATCAAATCAAGCAAGCTCTGGCTAGGGTGTTGGCCCGAACCATCTCCACCATTGATGATGGAAGTCGTAATCGTTGGACTAGCAATCAATTCTCTATAGTAGTCGACCTCTGGATGGCGAATCACACAGACATCCACTCCTAAAGCAGACAGAGTCAAAATGGTGTCATAAAGTGTCTCACCCTTATTAACCGAACTAGTCTTCACATCAAAGTCAAGTCGTTCCAATCCAAGTTTAATCTCTGCGACTTCAAAGGACTTATGTGTCCGTGTAGAATCCTCAAAGAAGAGATTGGAAACAATCGGATGGTCTTCATAGGGAAGCTGGGCTCCATTTTTAAACTCAATTCCTCGCTTGATCAATTTCATTACTTGATCGACAGTGAGGTCTTCCATGGACACCACATGGTTCAATGCTTGTTGATTTTCTGACATGGCTACTCCTTTAACTTTCTAAGCTTCTTCAGTAATCAGAACTCTGTCTTGGTCATCAAGTTCTGTCATCTCTACGATGATTTCTTCAGAACGACTGGTTGGGATATTTTTTCCAACGTAATCTGGACGGATTGGCAATTCTCTATGTCCACGATCGACTAGAACTGCTAAACTCACACGCGCAGGACGACCATGACCGACAATATTATCAATAGCAGCACGGATGGTACGACCTGTATAGAGCACATCATCCACCAAGATAACTTCGCGGTCTGTCACATCGACAGAAACCAAAGAAGTATCTTCTCCACTTTTAACATCATCACGGAAAGGTTTAGTATCCAATTCCACAACAGGAACTGAAAGATTTTCTAACTGCTTCAAACGTTCTTGGATTCGGTGGGCAATAAAGACACCACGAGTTTTAATACCAGCCAAGACAATCTTATTCAAATCTTTGTTGCGTTCGATAATCTCATAAGTAATACGCGTAATCGCTCGTTTGACGGTCAATTCGTCTACAACTTCTTTTGTTTTCATGACAAACCTCCAAAAAGAAAAGTCTCCTTAAACAAGGAGACTTGAAATTTATAGCCAAGCGAGCCCTACTGCACACAGTATAGACTTCACCCTTCTACTTTATCGCGCTCCTTGCCTGCCTCACGGGACAGGTTTAAAGGAATATTTAGTTATCATTTACTATAGCACAAAGCATGCTTAAAATCAAGCAAAAAGTTTCAATGTAGCATCTTACAAATTGCTAAAATCATATAATTGTGGGTACTGGTCACACTCTGGATTTTTTGGATGGCAAATGGCTCTTCCAAAATAAATCATGGCCTGATGGGCAGCTAACCACTGCTCAGGCGGCAAGATATCCATGACCCGCTTTTCCACCTCAAGTGGCGTCGCTGATTTTTTGACAATATCGTGGTGTTTGCAAATACGCTCCACATGAGTATCCACTGCAAAGGCTGGAATCCCAAATCCTACACTCATGACAACATTGGCTGTCTTGCGACCAACACCTGCCAAACTCTCCAATTCTTCACGTGTCTGAGGGACTTGACCATCAAAATCGTCTAGTAACTGTTGGGCACATTTTTTAAGGAATTTAGCTTTATTCCGATACAATCCCAAGCGAGAAATATGTGAAGCAATCTCACTCTCTGTCGCTACAGACATAGCTTGGGGTGTTGGAAAGGCAACAAAGAGACCTGGTGTGGCCTTATTTACCGCTGCATCTGTCGTCTGGGCTGATAACATGACCGCAACCAGGAGTTCAAAATGATTGGTAAAATCAAGACTAGGCTTGGCATCTGGGAAGAGGGCAATGATTTCTTCTAGCACCTTTCGTGCTCGTTTTTTTGACAAGACCATTATTCATCTCCGTCAAATAGTCCTTGTAAGCCAGCAAAAGGACTGTTTTCTTCTTTCTTTACTGCTTGTTGAGCTTGGTATTCTTCCTCTGTCATGATTTGCCAGTCATTTCCTGAGACAAATCCTTGACCAGCTTCTTCTTCAGCCGTCAAGACCTTGATAGGAATGTTTAGCAGGATATTGTCTGATACACTCTCAGCAAGGTCAAGCTCCCCATTTTCGATGGGCAAGACCAAGTCATCATCTAAAACTTCTTGATCTAGCTGGTTAGTTGCGCCTTCCATGAAAACTTCCGTGACTGGATAAGATTCAACTAACTCAACTGGCTCCATACTGCGACTCGAAGCAAGAACAATGGTATAAGATAGTTGATAATCTAAGAAATACATACGGTCTTCATATTGTACTTTCCCAACTGCAAGGATATCTTTTACATCTAAAATTTCTTGATTACGTGCACGCAGGTCATCAACTAAATCTAACGTTTGTTCAAAGTTCAAACCTTCAGACTGCTTACGAATTTCTTGAATATTTAATTTCATACTTCCTCCATAAAGATTTACTCTCTTGATTATACCATGAAAAGGCTACAAATCAGCACACCAAACTTTGTAATTAAAATTCGAAATTTTAACATATTCACTATGACAGTTTTATTTTTTAGTGCTATACTATAGGGAAAGAGTACATCAGATCAAGGAGGATGCTCACACGGAAGACAAGAAACTCATTCAACTCCTATCCAAGTTAAATAAAAGCTACCAAAACTGTAAACAGGGTACGGCAGATGATATTCGACTACAAGAGCTGCTAAACACTACTATGCAAGAACTCAAAAAACGGAAAAGTTGAACAACAGTATCTTAATTGATCTTGAGAAATTTTACCAACCCACCAGTCCTATGATTGGACTGGGTAGCCTAAAACTAAACAATCAAGAACGCACTGCTTGGCGAAACTATGATAAAATCCATTACGAGCATGTCAAACACGTACTAAGTCTCTATAGACCTGTTTTTGGATTTTAGAGCATAGAATTTCCAGTTTTCTGTTGACAAAATTTCCTTAAAAGTATAGTATAAAGATACTAATACTAGGAGGTAAGGGAGACATGAACAACTAAGTCTATCAAATAAAGAACCTTTATTTAGTAGATCTTGTTTTTGTCTCTTTTTGTGTGCTCTTTTATGCCCTTTTTCTGGCATGTTAATAGAGTTTTTTTGACATAGACTTTGGGCTCTACTAGGTAAAGTAGAGCTTTTTGTTATGCACTATGAACATTCTAGAAAGGGCAATAGTATGATAAAAATCAATCACCTGACCATCACACAAAACAAAGATTTACGAGACCTTGTCTCTGACCTAAGCATGACCATACAAGACGGGGAAAAGGTAGCTATTATTGGCGAAGAAGGAAATGGTAAATCAACCTTACTTAAAACTTTAATGGGGGAAGCTTTGTCTGATTTCACTATCAAGGGAAACATCCAATCTGACTATCAGTCACTGGCCTACATTCCTCAAAAACTTCCCGAGGAGCTGAAAAAGAAAACTTTACACGACTACTTCTTTTTAGATTCTATTGATTTAGACTACAGTATCCTCTATCGTTTGGCGGAGGAATTGCATTTTGATAGCAATCGTTTCGCAAGTGACCAAGAGATTGGCAATCTATCAGGGGGAGAAGCTTTGAAAATTCAGCTTATCCATGAGTTAGCCAAACCCTTTGAGATTCTATTTTTAGATGAACCTTCAAATGACCTAGACCTTGAGACAGTTGATTGGCTAAAAGGCCAGATTCAAAAGACCAGGCAAACCGTTATTTTCATTTCCCATGATGAAGACTTTCTTTCTGAAACGGCAGACACTATTGTTCACTTGCGACTGGTCAAACACCGTAAAGAAGCGGAAACGCTAGTAGAGCATTTAGACTATGATAGCTATAGTGAGCAGAGAAAGGCTAATTTTGCCAAACAAAGTCAGCAAGCTGCTAACAACCAAAGAGCCTACGATAAAACCATGGAAAAACATCGGAGAGTTAAGCAAAATGTAGAAACTGCGCTTCGAGCTACCAAAGATAGTACTGCCGGTCGCCTATTGGCTAAAAAGATGAAAACTGTCCTCTCACAAGAAAAACGCTACGAAAAGGCAGCTCAGTCCATGACTCAAAAGCCACTTGAAGAGGAACAAATCCAACTTTTCTTTTCAGACATCCAACCATTACCAGCTTCTAAAGTCTTAGTCCAACTGGAAAAAGAAAATTTGTCCATTGACGACCGTGTTTTGGCTCAGGAACTGCAACTAACTGTCCGTGGGCAAGAAAAAATCGGTATTATCGGACCAAATGGTGTTGGGAAATCAACTCTGTTAGCCAAATTAAAGCAATTTCTGAATGATAAAAGAGAGATTTCCCTTGGTTTTATGCCACAAGATTACCACAAAAAACTGCAATTGGATTTATCACCAATAGCCTACCTCAGCAAAACTGGGGAAAAAGAGGAACTACAGAAAATCCAATCTCACCTAGCTAGTCTCAATTTCAGTTATCCAGAAATGCAGCATCAAATTCGCTCCTTATCTGGCGGACAACAGGGAAAACTCCTGCTTTTGGATTTAGTCCTGCGCAAACCAAACTTTCTCCTGCTGGATGAACCCACACGAAACTTTTCTCCCACTTCTCAACCCCAAATCAGAAAACTCTTTGCAACCTATCCAGGCGGTCTCATCACTGTTTCGCATGACCGTCGTTTCTTAAAAGAGGTCTGTTCAAGCATCTACCGCTTGACAGAACACGGTTTGGAGTTAGTTAATTTAGAAGATGTATAAATTTGCAACATAGCAAAAATCCAGAGACGACCTCTGGATTCTTTTACATCTGTTTTAAACGTTCAATCCGTTCTGAGATAGGTGGGTGGGTATAAAAGAGTTTTTGGAACCCCCCACCTTTCTTGGGATCATTGATATAAAGAGCACTGCTAGCATCATCGACGTGGCGACTCATAGGTTTGCTATTGTCCAACTTATCTAGGGCATTAATCATTCCCTGGGGATTGCGAGTCAGCTCGACACTAGATGCATCTGCCAGAAATTCCCTCTGACGAGAAATAGCGAGCTGAACCAAGGTTGCAGCGAGAGGTGCCAGTACAATAGCTAGTAGGGAAACCACTAGCATAATGATTTCAAGACCATTTCCATCTCGGTCATCATCACTTCGTCTGCGACCTGCTCCACCCCACCACATCATACGACCTGCCATACTAGAAAGCATGGTGATAGCACTAGCAAGGGCAACTGCAATAGTCGAAATACGGATATCATAATTACGAATATGACTGACTTCATGTCCCATAACAGCTTCTAGTTCTTCACGATTCATGATAGCTAGTAGACCTGAAGTCGCAGCAACAGCCGCATTTTGAGGATTAGAACCTGTCGCAAAGGCATTTAAGGCTGGATCATCAATAATGAAAATACGGGGCATAGGAATCTGAGCGACCAGAGCCATATCTTCCAGTACATGGTAGAGGTCTGGTGCCGTTTGCTCATCCACCTCACGCGCTCCATTCATGGACATGACAATCTCTGTCGATTGAAAAATCATAGACAAAGCGTAGATAAAGCCGATAATCAGTGCGATAACCAAACCACCAAGTCCAGATCTTATAAAGAGATAACCAACCGCATAACCAACAAGAGCTAAGAGTAGGAAAAATACCAGCAACAAAATCCAGGTTTTTCGTTTATTGCTTGCAATTTGATCAAACAACATCTTAGTCACCTAAACCGCTAAAATCAACTTTAGGAACCGACTTTTCCTCTTCAGGTGTTTGAAGGAAATCTGCCGCTTTAAATCCAAACATTCCAGCGATAATATTGCTCGGGAAAGTTTCTAATTTTACATTGTAGTTGCTGACAACACTGTTATAGAGTTGACGAGAGTAAGAAATTTTATTTTCTGTGTTTGTCAACTCCTCTTGCAATTTAACAAAGTTAGCACTAGCTTTCAAATCTGGATAGCTTTCTGCAACTGCAAAAATACCTGAAACCTGACGAGTGAGGGCATCACTGGCTTTCATAGCTTCTGCTGGTGAAGTCGCTGCCGCCACTTGGTTACGTAGTTCTGCCACCTTTTCAAGGGTAGAACCTTCATATTTGGCATAACCTTTTACAGTCTCAATCAAGTTTGGCAAGAGATCATTGCGACGTTTCAACTGAACATCAATCTGACTCCAAGCCTCCTTGGTTTGCATACGATTTTTAACCAAACCGTTATAGCTAACAATCACAAAAATAACAACAAGAGCTAAAACTCCAAGAATAATCCAAGTCATAATATAAGTCCTTTCTGCTTTTAGATTAGTACCAGTATATCAAATTTTCTATGATTGTGGTAAAATAAGATGATACTAAAGAAGGAAATAACTATGAAACCAAAAACATTTTACAACTTGCTTGCCGAGCAGAATCTTCCACTTTCGGACCAGCAAAAAGAACAATTTGAACGTTATTTTGAGCTCTTGGTCGAGTGGAATGAGAAGATTAATTTGACGGCGATTACGGACAAGGAAGAAGTTTATCTCAAACATTTTTACGATTCGATTGCACCCATTCTTCAAGGTTTGATTCCCAATGAAACTATCAAACTTCTTGATATCGGGGCTGGGGCAGGATTTCCTAGTCTACCAATGAAAATTCTCTATCCGGAGTTAGATGTGACCATTATTGATTCACTCAATAAGCGCATCAACTTCCTACAACTCTTGGCTCAAGAACTGGATTTGAACGGAGTTCATTTCTACCACGGACGTGCCGAAGATTTTGCCCAAGACAAGAACTTCCGTGCTCAATATGATTTTGTAACAGCTCGTGCGGTTGCCCGTATGCAGGTCCTATCTGAATTGACTATTCCCTACCTTAAGGTTGGTGGAAAACTATTGGCACTCAAGGCCAGCAATGCGCCTGAGGAGTTGTTAGAAGCTAAGAATGCCCTCAATCTCCTTTTTAGTAAAGTCGAAGACAATCTCAGCTACGCCCTACCAAATAGAGATCCGCGTTACATCACAGTGGTAGAAAAGAAAAAAGAAACACCAAATAAATATCCACGTAAGGCTGGTATGCCAAATAAACGCCCGCTTTAAATTTTTAAGTAAAAAAATATTTACAAAATCAACCTCGCTCTCTTATTTTTAGGCTCGGGAAAAAATGATTTACAAAATCAGCCTCGCTCTTTTATTTCTAGGCTCGGGAAAAAATGATTTACAAAATCATTTTTTTCTGCTATACTATCCTAAGCAAAGGTTTTTAATGTCATCCCGTGAGGTGACGAAGACGCAGAAATATTTGAAACTCTTTAAAGTCTAGATTTTAGAGAAGTCTTACTCTGAGGGCCTATTGCTGTAAAATAATGGGCTCTTTTCTGATGCCCAAAAGTGAGGTTTATATGAAACAAGAATCAACTGTTGATTTGTTACTAGACGTTGACCAACGTCCTTCGGATGGAAAAGGAATTCTCCTTAGTTTCCAACACGTTTTCGCCATGTTTGGTGCGACCATCTTGGTACCATTGATTTTGGGAATGCCTGTATCTGTTGCCCTTTTTGCTTCAGGTGTTGGAACACTCATCTACATGATTGCTACTGGTTTTAAAGTTCCAGTTTATCTAGGTTCTTCATTTGCCTTTATCACAGCTATGTCACTGGCTATGAAAGAAATGGGGGGGGATGTATCTGCTGCCCAAACAGGGGTTATCTTGACTGGTTTGGTCTATGTCCTTGTTGCTACCAGCATCCGATTTGTAGGAACAAAATGGATTGATAAACTCTTGCCACCAATCATTATCGGTCCTATGATCATCGTTATCGGTCTTGGACTTGCAGGTTCAGCTGTTACCAATGCAGGTCTTGTAGCAGACGGAAATTGGAAAAATGCTCTGGTAGCCGTTGTTACTTTCCTAATTGCTGCCTTTATCAATACAAAAGGAAAAGGCTTCCTACGAATCATTCCATTCCTCTTTGCCATTATCGGTGGTTACCTTTTCGCACTAACTCTTGGCTTGGTTGACTTTACACCAGTTCTTAAAGCCAACTGGTTCGAAATTCCTGGTTTCTACTTGCCATTTAGCACAGGTGGTGCCTTTAAAGAGTACAATCTTTACTTTGGTCCAGAAGCCATCGCTATCTTGCCAATCGCTATCGTAACAATTTCTGAACATATCGGAGACCATACTGTTTTGGGTCAAATCTGTGGTCGTCAATTCTTAAAAGAACCAGGTCTTCACCGTACTCTTCTTGGTGACGGTATCGCAACTTCTGTTTCTGCCTTCCTTGGTGGACCAGCCAATACAACTTACGGAGAAAATACAGGGGTTATCGGTATGACTCGTATCGCTTCTGTCTCAGTTATCCGTAACGCTGCCTTCATCGCGATTGCCCTCAGCTTCCTTGGTAAATTCACTGCCTTGATTTCAACTATTCCAAACGCTGTACTTGGTGGTATGTCAATCCTTCTCTATGGGGTTATCGCCAGCAATGGTTTGAAAGTCTTGATTAAAGAACGTGTTGATTTCGCTCAAATGCGAAACCTCATCATCGCAAGTGCTATGTTGGTTCTTGGACTTGGAGGAGCTATCCTTAAACTTGGTCCAGTTACACTTTCAGGTACTGCCCTTTCAGCCATGACAGGAATCATCTTGAACTTGATCTTGCCATACGAAAATAAAGACTAAGAGTCTAAATACACCTAATCCACTCAGACAGCTGAGTGGATTTTTCGCATACCATAATAAAAGTGTCTTAACAAAATTATTAAAATCAAAAAACGTATAATATCAGATATTCTAAAACCTTGATACTATACGTTTTATCATAGAAATTTTTACTTTATTTTCTCATCAAATGAGATTTGCATCAATCTCTTGTCTTACTTGCGTTTCTTCTTCGCTTTCTTCATTTTGTTAGCCATACGTTTCATGGACTGTTTCATGGCAAATTCACCAATTTTACCTTTCAAACCGCCACCAAACATCTGGCTCATATCTGGCATTCCTGCTCCTCCGAGAGCTGATAAGTCAGGCATACCGCCTTGTCCCATCATTCCTTCAAGGGCAGACATATCCATTCCTCCCATATTTGGCATATTTTTAGGAAGGTTATTTGGATTAATCCCCATTTGCTTCATCATTTTATTCATATCCCCAGACATAACACCCTGCATGAGCTGTTTAGCCTGGTTAAAGTCCTTGATGAATTTATTGACTTCGACGAATGTATTTCCAGAACCAGCAGCAATACGACGGCGACGGCTTGGATTTAACAAATTTGGGTTTTCACGCTCTTCAGGTGTCATCGAAGACACAATGGCACGTTTACGAGCAATCTGGCGTTCATCCACCTTCATGTTTTGAAGGGCTGGATTGTTGGCCATACCTGGAATCATCTTGAGCAAGTCTTCCATCGGCCCCATATTTTGCACCTGATCTAATTGATCGATGAAATCATTAAAATCAAAGGTGTTTTCGCGCATCTTCTCAGCCATTTCAAGGGCTTTTTGTTCATCGTATTCCTGAGAAGCTTTCTCAATCAAAGTGAGCATATCCCCCATACCAAGGATACGGCTAGACATGCGGTCTGGGTGGAAGGTTTCAATGTCCGTAATCTTTTCACCTGTACCAGTGAACTTGATTGGTTTTCCAGTAATGTGACGAACAGACAGAGCAGCACCACCACGAGTATCGCCATCAATCTTGGTAAGGATGACCCCAGTCACTTCCAACTGAGCATTAAACTCACGCGCAACATTGGCTGCTTCCTGACCAATCATAGCATCAACGACAAGCAAGATTTCATTTGGTTGAGCCAATGCTTTCACATCACGAAGCTCATTCATGAGGAGCTCATCAATCTGCAAACGACCCGCAGTATCAATCAAGACATAGTCGTTATGATTAGTTTGGGCTTGCTCCAAACCTTGACGTACAATCTCAACAGCTGGTACTTCTGTTCCAAGTGCAAAGACAGGCACATCAATCTGTTGTCCCAAGGTCTTAAGCTGGTCAATGGCAGCTGGACGATAAATATCCGCCGCAATCATCAAAGGACGAGCATTTTCTTCTTTCTTGAGTTTGTTGGCCAATTTACCAGCAAAGGTTGTTTTACCAGCCCCTTGTAAACCAACCATCATGATGATGGTTGGAATCTTAGGTGACTTGATAATTTCTGCCGTATCAGAACCTAAAACGGCTGTCAGTTCCTCATCAACGATTTTAATAATCTGTTGCGCAGGATTAAGTGTATCAATGACCTCATGCCCGACTGCACGCTCACGAACTTTCTTGATAAAGTCCTTTACAACAGGCAAGGCAACGTCGGCCTCGAGCAAGGCCAAGCGAATTTCTTTGGTTGCCTCTTGGACATCAGATTCAGAGATTTTTCCTTTTTTACGTAGATTTTTAAAGACGTTCTGCAAACGTTCTGTTAAACTTTCAAATGCCATTTTTCTTCCTCTTATTCTCTATTATCAATGCTTGTTAAAATTTCTATCTGCTCCTGCAGAAAGTTATCCTTGGGATAGCGCTCCAAAATCTGATCAAAAATCTGACTGCGGACAATATAGTCCGAGTACATGTGCAATTTCATCTCATAATCTTCCAGAATCTTTTCTGTTCGCTTGATATTGTCATAGACAGCCTGACGACTGACACCGAACTCCTCGGCAATTTCAGCAAGGCTGTAATCATCAGCGTAGTAGAGCTCGATATAATTCATTTGCTTATCTGTCAAAAGCGCCGCATAAAATTCAAAGAGCGCATTCATACGATTGGTTTTTTCGATTTCCATAACTTTTATTATACCAAAAATTAGCCTAATCTACCACACTAGGAAACCGATCCAAGAAGATAGATAGCTAAATTTGAAAAAGACATGAGCCTAGCCCCAAGTAATTTCCAATTGATAGCTGGCAAAAGGATGTCCCTCTTGATTTTGTAGTTGATAATCTAGTTCAATCTTTTGCCTATCAACTTGATAATGGCTCGTTTGGATGATAAACTCCTGCATGCCCATAGGTGTAGGAATATAGGCTAAACTATCGCTATTCTTTAGAAAGCGCATAATGGTCTTGGGATTAGAAAATCGGCTCATCACAAGTTCTTGACCATGAAATTTAATCACTACTTTTTCCTTTTCCTCATTATAGAAAAGCAGGTAGCTATAATCTCCTTTTTCATGCACTTCCACATCATAAAGCTGGTCAATCACTTCCAACTGCTCATCAAACTGAATTGTATTTCGCATCCGAATCTTCACATCAGGCCCTCTTTCTTGTCTCTTGTCCTACTATTTTACCAAAAAGAGCAGGATTTTGCTATAATGGTCATATGAACGAAAAAGTATTCCGTGACCCAGTTCACAACTACATCCATGTCATTAATCAAATCATCTATGACTTGATTAATACAAAAGAATTTCAGCGTTTGCGCCGGATCAAACAACTGGGAACTTCCAGTTATACCTTCCACGGTGGAGAACACAGTCGCTTCTCTCACTGTCTAGGAGTCTATGAAATTGCACGACGCATCACAGAGATTTTCGAAGAAAAATATCCTGAGGAATGGAATCCTGCCGAGTCTCTCTTGACCATGATCGCTGCTCTCCTACATGACCTTGGGCATGGCGCCTACTCCCATACTTTTGAACATCTCTTTGATACAGACCATGAAGCTATTACTCAGGAGATTATTCAAAGTCCTGAGACAGAGATTCACCAAGTCTTGCTACAAGTAGCGCCCGATTTTCCAGAGAAAGTTGCCAGTGTCATAGACCATACCTATCCTAACAAGCAGGTCGTACAACTCATTTCTAGTCAGATTGACGCAGATCGCATGGACTATCTCTTGCGTGACTCCTATTTTACAGGAGCATCCTATGGGGAATTTGACCTGACTCGAATCCTCCGAGTCATTCGTCCTATCGAAAATGGTATCGCCTTTCAGCGCAATGGCATGCACGCCATCGAAGACTATGTCCTCAGTCGCTACCAGATGTATATGCAGGTCTATTTCCACCCAGCAACACGCGCTATGGAAGTTCTCCTACAGAATCTTCTCAAGCGCGCTAAGGAACTCTACCCTAAGGACAAAGACTTCTTTGCACGAACTTCCCCACACCTCCTGCCTTTCTTTGAAAAAAATGTGACCTTGTCTGACTATCTGGCTCTAGATGATGGTGTGATGAATACCTACTTCCAGCTCTGGATGACCAGTCCTGACAAAATTCTCGCAGATTTATCGCAACGCTTTGTCAACCGCAAGGTCTTTAAATCCATTACCTTTTCACAAGAAGATCAAGACCAACTCGCTAGCATGAGAAAATTGGTTGAGGACATTGGCTTTGATCCCGACTACTATACTGCCATTCATAAGAACTTTGACCTCCCTTATGATATCTATCGTCCCGAATCTGAAAATCCACGGACACAGATTGAGATTTTACAAAAGAATGGAGAACTGGCCGAACTCTCTAGCCTGTCTCCTATCGTCCAATCCCTTGCTGGTAGTCGTCACGGAGATAATCGTTTCTATTTTCCGAAAGAAATGTTAGATCAAAACAGTATCTTTGCTAGCATTACCCAGCAATTTTTATACTTGATTGAGAACGATCATTTTACCCCAAATAAAAACTAGAAGAGGAAATTTATGAGTATTAAACTAATTGCCGTTGATATCGACGGAACCCTTGTCAACAGCCAAAAGGAAATCACTCCTGAAGTCTTTTCTGCCATCCAAGATGCCAAAGAAGCTGGTGTCAAAGTCGTGATTGCAACTGGCCGCCCCATCGCAGGTGTTGCCAAACTTCTAGACGACTTGCAGTTGAGAGACCAAGGTGACTATGTGGTGACCTTCAATGGTGCCCTTGTCCAAGAAACTGCTACTGGCCATGAGATTATCAGCGAATCCTTGACCTATGAGGATTATCTGGATATGGAATTCCTCAGTCGCAAGCTCGGTGTCCACATGCATGCCATTACCAAGGACGGTATCTATACTGCAAATCGCAATATCGGAACATACACTGTACACGAATCAACCCTCGTCAGCATGCCTATCTTCTACCGTACCCCTGAAGAAATGGCTGGCAAAGAAATTGTTAAATGTATGTTTATCGATGAACCAGAAATTCTCGATGCTGCGATTGAAAAAATACCAGCCGAATTTTACGAGCACTACTCTATCAACAAATCTGCTCCTTTCTACCTCGAACTCCTTAAAAAGAATGTAGACAAGGGTTCAGCTATTACTCACTTAGCTGAAAAACTAGGATTAACCAAAGATGAAACCATGGCTATCGGAGACGAAGAAAATGACCGTGCCATGCTGGAAGTCGTTGGCAACCCTGTTGTCATGGAAAATGGAAATCCAGAAATCAAAAAAATCGCCAAATACATCACTAAATCTAATGATGAATCTGGCGTTGCCCATGCCATCCGTACATGGGTACTGTAAAAGTATCATTTTTCAATAAGAATTGATTAGCAATAAAATCCAATGAATTTTTTTAGCAAACTATTTAATTTAAAACAAAATAATCATAATAGAGACACAAATTCTGATTGTAACAATTTTTACCTAAACAAATTAGAGTGCGGCCTTACTCCTGGGCAACTCATACTCATAGATTGGACTCAAAAAACAGGGAGAAATTATAATTTCCCAAGATATTTTAAATACTCTCTTCAAATTGACCCTGAATCTACACACAATCAATTATACAAATTAGGATACTTCACTAAAAATAAGACTTTATCATATCTTAAAGTAGTAGAATTAAAAACTATATTATCTAAACATAATTTAGCTACTTCTGGAAAAAAAGCAGAATTAATTACAAGAATAATTAATAATATCAACGTTGACAAATTAGATATTCCGTTCGAATTTAAACTAACAAAAGAAGCACAAAATCTTATTATCGAACATAGTGACTATATCAAAGCATACTATGATAAAGACATAAGTATGGAAGATTATTGTAAAGAAAAAAACAATATCTCTTTTAAAGCAACTTTTGGTGATATAA
This sequence comes from Streptococcus pneumoniae, assembly GCF_001457635.1. NCBI lineage: Bacteria > Bacillati > Bacillota > Bacilli > Lactobacillales > Streptococcaceae > Streptococcus > Streptococcus pneumoniae. The sequence continues at coordinate 1,388,336 of NZ_LN831051.1, read as the reverse complement.
AATGGAGTCTCTTAAATAAACAAGCTCATAGGAATACTGTATCAGGAGATTTTGGATGCTTATCTAACACACGAAAGGCTCAGGGAAGACATTTGGAACAAGAAGGTAATATTAAACATGCTTTAATATATTACATAGAATCTTTGATAATTACTATTTCAGGATTAGAAAACAATTTTTCAGCCACTGATTATCCAGTATATTATCCCGATTCGATACCTGACTACTCACTAAAACATATTCAAACATTAATGGAATCATTATCTGATGACGATTATGATTTTGCTTTTGATGAAGCATTATTTCGCTTCTCAATTTTGAATGCAAATCATTTTTTATCTAAGGAAGATATTGACTATTTAAGAGTTAATTTACCTCGTTCCACTGCTGAAGAAATAAACAATTACTTAAAGAAATATGAATGTTATAGTCCTTTAAATAATTTAGAACTTGACGATTTTGAATAAATTGACTATACAAACATTTATATACTCGATATAGTCTCAATTTTATCTGATGATTGCCCAAATTTTTCAATAATAAAACGCATAATATTATGGAGACAATCCCCTATATTATGCGTTCTTTTAATATCAAAGACTTTTTGACAAACTTCTTTGATATCTAATTACTGCCCCCTGCAGGAATCGAACCTGCAACTACTCCTTAGGAGGGAGTTGTTATATCCATTGAACTAAGGGAGCTAGATAAAAACTCTGCTGAAAAGCAGAGTTTTTTAGTCGAATTAACGACGGATTTCTTTGATACGAGCTGCTTTACCTTGAAGAGCACGCAAGTAGTACAATTTCGCACGACGTACTTTACCGTAACGAACAACTTCGATTTTTTCAACACGTGGAGTGTGGATTGGGAAGATACGCTCAACACCTACACCGTTAGAGATTTTACGAACTGTGTAGTTTTCTGAGATTCCAGCACCTTTACGTGCGATAACAACACCTTCAAAAATCTGGATACGTTCGCGGTTACCTTCGACAACTTTCGCGTGTACACGAACAGTATCACCAGGACGGAATGATGGGATATCTGTACGAAGTTGACCTTCAGTCAAGCTTTGGATTAATGGATTCATTTTATTCTCCTATCTTTGTCAATCTTGAGGAATCTTCCTCAGCGGATAAACTGTATTTTTGTGCGTCCATTACACACAAGATACAGTTTACCAAATTTCTAAAAAAAAGTAAAGAAATTTATAGCAAAATTCCTAAAAAAATCGCAACCAAACCACCTATGTAAGTCAAAGTCAGGTAAGAATAAAAGACCTTCTTATCACTTAGCAGTCTTTGAAGTTCGTCATTCAAGGTCGAAAAAGTTGTTAAACCGCCACAAAATCCTGTTGCTAGAATAGCATATACTTCCTTAGACTCTACATGATTGTAGAATACTCCAATTAAAAAACAACCTAAAAGATTAGCTATGAGCGTTCCGAGTGGCAATTTAGAAACTTGATTATAGCGAGAAAAGAAATACCGTACGAGTGCTCCCAAGCCACAGGCGATTGCAAGATAGACGATTACCATTTCTTCCTCCCCAAATAGTAAGCTAAAAGCAGGCCTCCACCGATACTCAAAAGCAAATACAGTATCAAACTAAGATAACGCCCTGTATCAAGCAGCTTCACAGTATCAAGCATTAGGCTGGAAAAAGTTGTTAAACCTCCGCAAAAACCCGTCCCCAGTGCTAAAATCAAGCCCTTACTAGTCCCCTTATAGACCAGATAGCCCTTGACAAGATAAATCAAGCAGAAAATTCCCAGATAGTTGACAAAGAGAGTGCCCCAAGGAAAGTCTGGACTGGCTGGTAACCAGGTGGAAACTAGATATCGGACAAGTCCGCCCAACATAGCAGCTAGAAAAATTCCTAGCGGATAAAATTGTTCTTTTTTCATTTGATATTTTGATCCTGATAATCACGCGAACGTTTGAGTATGTCCGAAAAAGTCGCTACAATAGTCTCCTGATAGCGCTTGTCCTCTACACGACTCCCAACCTTTTCAAAAATAACTTCTTCTCTCTTAGTATCTAAAATCGGTTTACCTGAAGCTTTCTTATAAGCAACCACCCCCTCAACTAAATGCATTCGTTCTTCTAACAGTTTGACAATTTGGTCGTCGATTTGATCGATTTCTTGACGAATAATATCTAAATCCATACAGTCTCCTCCTTTATTTGAATTATTGTATCAAAAAGCCATCAATTAGGCTAGTAAAATCCCAACTCTCGATAAGAAAAATGCACTGATTGATTACATCAGCGCACTTTTATGCTTATCCTACTTTAGCAACCAATTCTTCTGCGAATTGTTCCAAGCGTTCAATATCTTCTTCCTCGGCAGAAAGATCAACTTTAACACACTCTGAACCTTTTTCTGCTCCTGTTGACACAAAGACACGGTCAAAGTCATCAACAGCCTTACAGAATTCATCGTAGAAGGTATCTCCTGAGCCGACCACTCCGTAGATTTTGCCATTCAAGTTGAGATCTGCTAGGTCTTCGTAGAAGTCCATCATCTCATCTGGCAATTCACCATCACCATAAGTATAGGTCGCAACGATAGCGATGTCTGCTTCCAAGAAGTCTGAAGCGTCAACAGTTGTACATTCATCAACATCAACATCCAAGCCCAAGTCACGTAATTTGTCTGCTACAATATCTGCAATTTCTTCGGTATTACCGGTCATACTGGCAAATACAATTTTTGCTAATGCCATATCGTCCTCCTCAATTTATCTTTCTCCATTATATCACATCTTTTTCATTTTAAAAATAAAAATTCTTGTGCTACAATGAAATGAGAAAGAATTGAGGTTATTTATGGAGATTTGCCAACAAATTTTAGAAAAAATTAAAGAATACGACACCATTATCATTCATCGTCATATGAAACCAGACCCTGATGCCTTGGGAAGTCAGGTGGGATTGAAAGCCTTGCTGGAACATCATTTCCCAGAAAAAACCATCAAAGCCGTCGGTTTTGATGAACCAACTCTTACTTGGATGGCTGAGATGGATCTTGTTGAAGATAGGGCCTACCAAGGCGCACTTGTCATCGTCTGTGATACAGCTAATACTGCTCGTATCGATGATAAACGCTATAGTCAAGGTGATTTTCTCATTAAGATTGACCACCATCCAAATGATGATGTATACGGTGACCTGTCTTGGGTCGATACTAGTTCAAGTAGCGCTAGCGAGATGATTACCCTATTTGCCCAAACAACCCAACTAGCCTTGGCAGATCGCGATGCTGAGTTGCTCTTTGCAGGAATTGTCGGTGATACAGGTCGCTTCCTCTACCCTTCTACCACTGCACGGACTCTTCGCCTGGCTGCTTATTTGAGAGAACATAACTTTGACTTTGCGGCTCTCACTCGCAAAATGGACACTATGAGCTACAAAATTGCTAAACTGCAAGGCTACATCTACGACCATCTGGAAGTGGATGAAAATGGTGCTGCTCGCGTTATCCTGAGTCAAGAAGTCTTGAAACAATACAATGTAACCGATGCTGAAACTGCAGCCATTGTAAGTGCACCTGGGCGTATTGATAGTGTTAGTCTCTGGGGAATTTTTGTGGAACAGGCTGATGGCCACTACCGCGTTCGCTTACGCAGTAAAATCCATCCTATCAATGAAATTGCCAAGGAACATGATGGTGGAGGCCACCCTCTAGCAAGTGGTGCTAATTCCTATAGCCTAGAGGAAAACGAAATCATCTACCAAAAGTTAAAAAACTTGCTTAAAAACTGATAAAATACTTGCCAAACTTTTCAGAATCTGATAGACTAGTATGGTAACAATCTATGGCTCGCAAAGAGACCATGGCAGAAAGGAAATATTGCAAAATGAAAAAAGATATCCATCCAGAATATCGCCCAGTTGTCTTCATGGACACAACTACTGGTTACCAATTCCTTAGCGGTTCAACAAAACGCTCTAACGAAACAGTTGAGTTCGAAGGCGAGACTTACCCATTGATCCGTGTGGAAATTTCATCAGACTCACACCCATTCTACACTGGACGTCAAAAGTTCACTCAAGCAGATGGACGCGTGGATCGTTTCAACAAAAAATACGGTCTCAAATAATGATAAGAGAACAGTTTCGGCTGTTCCTTTTTGTTTCTTGAAATCAACTGCTGTTTTCATGTTCCAGACTCATCTGTAGGTTCGGTTTCCATGCTACTAGGCAGGAAGGAAATAGCTGTTTCAACACGTCCATAATGAGCTATACTATTGTCACGAACCACACTTTCATTGATGGTCCAAGTGGAATTCATTTTCTTAAAAGCTTCTCGGACTTTTTCCAAATCTTTGGAGGCAATGGCCTGCTCTAAGGTTTCAAAACGAGGACTTAGACGGTTTACCAATTTTTCCTTTTCCGCATCTAGGTCAACAGGATTTTGTTCTTTTTCAAAAGCTAATAGAGCTGAGGAAATTTCGGTGAGTTTGGCTTCAGTAATATCTCCAGATAGAGCTAACTTTTCCTTAACAATCTTACCAACCTCAGAATCCTTATTTTCTACTCTTTCGAAGTCTGATGCCATCTCTTGAACAAGTTTCTGGGCCTCAGACTGATTGCCATTTTTGACCGCTTTAGAAGTATCTGTGATTTTTACGAAATAAGAACTCAAACTTTCTTGGGCACCTACTGGGGAAAGAATTAAAAATGACAAAGCTAAAACAAGCAACCAGCTCCTAGCTTTCCAATAATTTCTGACCAATGTAGTCTCCTTTCTCCACACCACCAAAGCAAGTAAAAAGTCCACTACCTATGTGAGTGATGTATTCATTCATCTTATCAGTAGCACCTAGATTAGTTTGAACCTTAACAAAGTTATCAGGATCCTTCTGGAAAGAAATGAAGAGCAAACCCGTATCAAACTGACCAGTCTTTTCATCAATGCCATCTGAGTAAGAGTAAGAACAACGCAAAAGTGGCTTGTCCACTTACTTAGCCAAACGAACATGCGAATCATCTAGCAAAAAACTCAAATTCACTTCATCAAACTCATTTTTTTACCGAAAGGGGCACTACTTTCCTTGTAACGACCAAAGGTATTTTCTTGTTCTTAGAGACCAGTGCGGTCCCAGGTCTCTAAAAACATCTGAATCCGACGAACTGCCATATAAGAACCATTTTCCATCCAGTCCTTACTATCAGCCCAGATAACGCGGTCAAAGTCTTGCTCCTTGGTTGGATTTGCTGTTCCATCCTTAAAACCAAAGAGGTTCCGCGGAGTCTCCATTCGGTCCCCGATAGCTGCAAATCCAGACTGACTCCAACGAAGGGGCACCGCATTTCTCCCCTTACGTATGAGATTGCGAATAGCGTGAAAGGCAATTTGCTCATCATCTGCACAAGCATGAATCACAATATCTCCACCAGTATATTTTTCACGTAATTGCTCCTTAGGAAATAGAGGTAAATCCCTGAACAGTCGAGGGCGCTTGTTTTCCAAGTTCATCTTTTTCAAGAAACTTGCAGATACACCAAAAGTCAGCGTCAAACGATGAGGATTGAGCCCAACTGTCTCACCAGTATCGCTCGGAGGAAAGAGAGCATTCTGTCCATCTTTTTTAACCAATTCCCCCTCGACCAACTTGGCACTATAATCCGTCCAATCCTTGAATAGCTGGATAATTTTATCTCTATCCGTCGTATGCAGGTCCAAGACAACAAAATAGATATTCTTTTGCATGGGCGTACTATTTGGTACATCAAGCGAACCTTACGAAAACGTCTACTATATTTAAAGCGCTTTCTTGTCTTCTTGAATTAAGATTTTATTTTTAGACGCGACAATGGTTTGAGCGTCTGCTTTCCTAGGATGTTCTGGACGTGGCATAATATTTCGCCAACCATGGTGCTTCAACAGTTGATAGAAGGCATCACGTGTGTAGGAACGACCTAACTCCTTTTTATAAGCCTGATATAAGGCATCAATTGTAACAAATTCTCCTGCCTCTGCAGCCTTCAAATGGCGAGCAAGAAAGGCTTTCTCTTGCTCAACCGTCATATATGCATGGTTACGACCACCACGTGTTTCTTGAAAGAGAGAGTCGAGTCCGAACTCCTCATATTTTTTTACATTTCGCCAAATCGTTGTTTGATTACAGTCTAAAAGCTCTATAATCTCTTTATAAGATTTGCCCATCAGACGAAATATAGTAGATTGAAACTAGAATAGTACACCTCTACTTCTAAAACATTGTTAGAAATCGATTTGACTGTCCTGATCGATTTGCCCTGTTCTTGTTTCGTTTTACTATAGAACGATTTGAAGGCGTTTATGATATTTAGCTGTACGAGAGTCTTTTAAAAGTGTTTTGATGGTTTGGATTTCTTCTTTAGTTGATTTCATATCACTATTATATAATACTTTTTTATTTTAGTCTAGTCTAAATATTGCTTTTCTCCAAAATGGTCATAGTTTTACTGGCAAATCTAACATATCACGGATAAATTAACAAGTGATTTCTGAATTGCTAAACATTTTCTTTTCTTATAGCATACTTTAAGATTTTGTCTTTGAGAAAGATATTTCCAAGAAAAACGTTCGTTTTTTTATCTATTTTCAAAAAAACCAAAAAACTGAATTGAAAGAATTTTTAGAAAATTTCTGTTTTTTCTTTACAGTGAAAAAAAATTCTGCTATAATGTCTTATGTAATAAAATATGACAATAAAAGGAGAACGATATGACATCTGCTAAAGAATATATCCAAAGCGTGTTTGAAACTGTGAAAGCTCGTAACGGGCACGAGGCTGAATTCCTCCAAGCTGTTGAAGAATTTTTCAACACTTTAGAACCTGTATTTGAAAAACACCCTGAGTATATCGAAGAAAATATCTTGGCACGTATTACTGAGCCTGAGCGCGTGGTTTCTTTCCGTGTTCCTTGGGTTGACCGTGATGGAAAAATTCAAGTAAACCGTGGTTACCGTGTTCAATTCAACTCAGCTGTTGGACCATACAAAGGTGGACTTCGTTTCCACCCAACTGTAAACCAAGGGATCTTGAAATTCCTCGGATTTGAACAAATCTTTAAAAATGTCTTGACTGGACTTCCTATCGGTGGAGGTAAAGGTGGATCAGACTTCGATCCTAAAGGTAAAACAGATGCTGAAGTGATGCGCTTCTGCCAAAGCTTCATGACTGAATTGCAAAAACACATCGGACCATCACTTGACGTACCTGCTGGTGATATCGGTGTTGGTGGACGTGAAATTGGTTACCTTTACGGTCAATACAAACGTCTTAACCAATTTGATGCTGGTGTCTTGACTGGTAAACCTCTTGGATTTGGTGGTAGCTTGATTCGTCCAGAAGCAACTGGTTACGGTTTGGTTTACTATACTGAAGAAATGCTCAAAGCTAACGGTAACAGCTTTGCTGGTAAGAAAGTCGTTATTTCAGGTTCTGGTAACGTTGCTCAATATGCTCTTCAAAAAGCAACTGAACTCGGTGCAACTGTTATTTCTGTTTCTGACTCAAATGGTTATGTCATCGATGAAAATGGTATCGACTTCGATCTTTTGGTTGATGTTAAAGAAAAACGTCGTGCTCGTTTGACTGAGTATGCAGCTGAAAAAGCAACTGCAACCTACCACGAAGGTACTGTATGGACTTACGCTGGAAACTATGACATTGCTCTTCCATGTGCCACTCAAAACGAAATCAACGGTGAAGCAGCTAAACGTTTGGTTGCTCAAGGCATTATCTGTGTATCTGAAGGTGCCAACATGCCGAGCGACCTTGATGCCATCAAAGTTTACAAAGAAAATGGTATCTTATACGGACCTGCAAAAGCTGCCAACGCTGGTGGTGTAGCCGTTTCAGCTCTTGAAATGAGCCAAAACAGTCTTCGCCTCTCATGGACTCGTGAAGAAGTTGATGACCGTCTCAAAGACATCATGACAAACATCTTCAACACAGCTAAAACGACTTCAGAAACATACGGTCTTGATAAAGACTACCTTGCAGGAGCTAACATTGCTGCCTTTGAAAATGTAGCAAACGCTATGATTGCCCAAGGTATTGTTTAAGATTTATTTGCTTAATCCTCAATCACTACGATTGGGGATTTTTAGTTGAGTTAGACAGTTGGGAAATTCTAATTAAATGAAATAAAAACTGAACAAATTGATTGCGGAATTCAAACCAATTTCTAACATATTTCTAGAAATTAATTTGACTTTTCTAATCGATTTGTTCATATCTTATTTCAATTTACTATACTTACTTAACCCTTTTTATACTCAATGAAAATCAAAGAGCAAACTAGGAAGCGAGTCGCAGGCTGTACTTGAGTACGGCAAGGCAAAGCTGACGTGGTTTGAAGAGATTTTCAAAGAGTATTAAACAAAAAGAAAAAACGCTACTCCTAAGAATAGCGATTTAATCATGTTTTTAAGCTACTACTGTAGTTGCTCTATTATTTAAGTGTTATGAATAACTTCAATATCTTTAAAGCTTTTTGTTAGATTTATAATTTCAACTATAGCCATCTCTACTCCTTAGTTTACAGCAAAAAATTATGCTTAATTCTTATTGTTTTTGTAAACAATCAGCGAACCCAATACTATTCCATTCAACAATCCTAAAGAAATACCATATTCAACTGGAAAATCTAAAAAAATTGCAAACACTATTCCAATCATCACCCCTAGTGAGGCTGTTGTTAAAATTACATATTCATTTTCTTTCTTCATTTTCTTTACACCTCATTTCCTTTTTGTATATAAGCTGTAGTACTCTCCACCAAGATCCATTAAGTACTTATGATTTCCTGACTCAACAATCTTACCACCTTTCATTACAACAATAATATCCGCATCCTTAATCGTTGACAATCTATGAGCTACAATTATTTGAGTACAGCCCTGACTTTTTATATACTTTGTTATTCTTTCCTCATTAATAGTGTCTAAAGCACTAGTTGCTTCATCTAAAATTACAATACTAGGATTATTTATTAATGCACGTGCCAGTGCTATCCGTTGTCTTTGACCACCTGAAATATTTGAACCCATCTCTGAGATGATAGTATTAAATTTCATCGGCATAGCCATGATTTCATCATAGATTTGAACTGCTTTACAAACTTCCTCTATCTTTTGTGAAGTAACTTCGTGCTTTAAAGTTATGTTATCAAGAATACTTCTGTTCAATAAAAACGAATCCTGTGGAACTACTCCTAAATTTTGACTTAATATTTTTTTATCTATTTGATTAATATTTACACCATCAAATAAAACTTTTCCTGTATCAATCTTATATAATCCTGATGGTATTTTTGATAATGTACTTTTTCCTGACCCCGGTTGACCGACTAGTGCAATTCTCTGTCCTGACTCAATAGTCAAATTTAAATTTTCTATTACAGGAGCTGAGTCTTTGGAATAAGAGAAAGATAGGTCCTTAATATCTATTCTACTTCAAACGTTTCTAAACTATACTCCGGAAAATAATTTAACCAATAACTATCTTTCATCGTATCCTCCAACCAGTACTAAGAGTCTGGGACAATAGTCTCTTATCTCCAAAAAAGAAGCGGATTTGCCGTTGCTTTTTTGCATGGTTGCGATAGTCTTGGTAAAATAGAATTGCCCAATAAACCATTTAGAAGGGCTATCCCATGCATATTCACTATAACACAAATCAAACAACTTTACCACTAGAAATCAGTTCTTTCTTGCCGCAAGACCATCTCGTCTTTACTATTGAAAAAGTGGTGAATACCGATGAAAAGGAGGTAAACCATCTGATTAAACCCAAATCATTCATACCTCTCTCAACTAGATGTAACTTACAAAACCCCTGACCTCATGAGCCACTTTCTTCCTCCTCATGAGGTCAGTTTTACTTTCTGCTGTTCCAGTATCGTTTTTCCTCGCTAGATTTCCTCAAAAGGGCAGACTCCTCCCTTGGTGCGTCACACGATTTTTTCATCTCGACTGTTCTTTAATGCATCATTAACGACGCTTTTCTTCTAGGTGGTTCATAAGGAACAGGAAGATTCAGGTTGACTTTTCTAATCCTAGAATAAAGTGCTGAAAACAATTCGGAATAGGCATAGAGACTAGACAATTTGAGGAGCTGCTTGCGTCCTGTTCGAACACATTTTCCCACCACGTGAAGAAAAAGATGGCGGAAGCGTTTGATTGTTAAAGTTTGGAAGTCACCTCCAGCTAGATGTTTGAGAAAAAGATAGAGATTGTAGGCGATACAGCTCATCATCATACGAACTTCGTTTTTGATTAAGCTTGAACTATCCGTTTTATCGCCAAAAAATCCCTCCTTCATCTCCTTGATGAAATTCTCGGCTTGACCACGTCCACGATAAAGCTGAAACTGGTCTTGGCTTGTTCCACTCGTCATATTTGTAACGAGAGAAATAACATCGTAGAACAAGTTTCCTTCTTTTCGTTCAGAGAACTGGCAGACACGACGCTTGTGCGACCAAGATCCTGCTTGATAGAGAGTTTCTGAGTAGGCGGAGTGGGGCAAGATGGTTAAGTCCTCATCCTGTGGGCAAGGGAGGGAAAGGTCTCCAAGACGGCTCAGAACAGTATTTTTCTTGAGTTTTATGAGGTAGTATTGCCCTGTTTTTTCAATTAAATCGTATAATTTTGGGGTCGCAAAGCCACTATCCATTCGAAAGAGAAGTTGATTAAACCGTTCTAAAACAGGTGTGATAAAGCTGTCTGCCTCTTCAGAACAATAACGATTACCAGGACGAAGCTGGGCATTGAAACAATAACCTGTCTTCCCCTCGAAAGCATAAAGAGGATGATAGCCATGAGCACGATAGTGGGCGTTATAAGCAACACCTTCTTGCTTGCCATAAGTTGTGAAATGGGTAGAATCGATATCTACAATGAGTTGGTTTAGCTGGTGAAACTGTAAAAAGAATTCGACCAATTCAAGGTTGAGGCATCGCAAACTATGGACTGTTTCCTCGTCAGTTCTGGAAAGAAAACGGGATAAGGTTGGCTGTGAAGCAAGCTCCCCTCCTTCCAACAATTTTGGAAAGTAGGCATCAGCTGACAATTCTTTACAAGCATAGTCCGTTCCATAGCCTGTTAACAGTTGAAAGAGGAACTGGACAAGGATATCTGAATCCGAATAACGACAGTAGCGGCGTTGGTCATTCGTTACTAAATACTTAGAAATCCGCTCTTTTAGTTTCAACTGGGAAAAAAGTTCCTGAAAAAAGATAAGACCACCATACTGGGTTAAATGACCTCCATCGAAAGATAGTTGGTAAAAAGACTTGTTTTGGAAGTGATGATTTGGTAAACTGTTCATGTGAGTTTCCTTTCTTTTTGTGTTTTTTTCTACACTTATACCATAAAGGGGAAACTCTTTTTTGTCTAGTAAAAAACACCCATTGGGTGAAAAAAGAAACCATCCAGGATCTAAGCTAAGGCAAGGATTCTGGATGGTTTTTAGATTAGGGGTGAATAATTGGGGTTGAATATGCCATGTTTGATAAGGAACAAAAGAGAGGCTATAAACAGTCAGCTAGAAACTTAGCGAATTGGCACTATAATGACAAGGAGGATAGCTATACACATCCTGATGGCTGGTATTATCGTTTTCACCATACCAAATATCAGAAAACACAGACAGACTTTCAACAAAAAATCAAGGTTTACTACGCCGACGAACCTGAATCAGCCCCTCAAAAGGGACTGTATATGAACGAACGCTATCAAAACTTGAAAGCTAAAGAATGTCAGGCGCTTTTATCTCCCCAAGGTAGACAGATTTTCGCTCAACGCAAGATTGATGTGGAACCTGTCTTTGGGCAGATAAAGGCTTGTTTGGGTTACAAGAGATGTAATCTGAGAGGGAAGCGTCAAGTGAGAATTGACATGAGATTGGTACTTATGGCCAATAACCTCCTAAAATACAATAAGAGAACGACTCAAAATTAAAAAGCTAGAGTTCCACAATTGGAAATCTTTAGCTTTTTTGTGATTGAGAACTATTTTATCCTAGACTCTTTTGATTTTTAAAGAGAACTTAAATCATTCTCTAATTAAAGTAGGAAGAATACACTAATTTAGTAAAGTAAATATTAAATTTATTTTATTTTAAAATGATAGTAGGCTCCAAGCATATCAGCAGTGTTTTGATGATGAGCAAATTCTAATCTTGTGTTCTCAGCCAAACTTGGAACCAAGGCTTCTTTCAAGGCTGCACGAATCTTTGGTTTGAGGATAGCTTCTTGTCCCATGATGCCACCCCCGAGAATGACCACCTCTGGATTGGCAACGTAGTGCGTCATAAATACCTCCTTATGGATTAGAGGAAGCGCTCCTTGGTTTCACGAATCAAGGCAGCAGCTTCTTCTACAACTGGACGATCTTCTTCAGTCACTGGTGTCAATGGTGAACGAACAGATCCAATATTCAAGTCTTCATTGATCTTCAAAACTTCTTTGATGACACCGTACATATTTCCATGAGCAGAAGTGAGTTTACCAATGATTGCGTTGATAGCATACTGCAATTCACGCGCTGTTTCTAGGTCCTTATCCGCAATCAACTGATTGAGTTTCAAGAAGAGTTCTGGCATAGCACCATAAGTACCACCGATACCAGCCCTAGCCCCCATGAGGCGTCCTCCTAGGAACTGCTCATCAGGACCATTAAAGACGATATGGTCTTCTCCACCAAGGCTGACAAAGGTTTGGATATCTTGAACTGGCATAGAAGAGTTCTTCACACCGATAACACGAGGATTTTTCAACATTTCTGTGTAAAGGCTTGGAGTCAAAGCAACCCCTGCCAATTGAGGAATGTTGTAAATAACGTAGTCTGTGTTTGGAGCTGCAGAACTGATATCGTTCCAGTATTTGGCAACTGAGTATTCTGGCAAGCGGAAATAAATTGGTGGAATCGTTGCAATAGCATCTACTCCCAAGCTTTCAGCATGGCGAGCAAGTTCCATACTGTCTTTAGTATTATTGCAAGCAACATGGGCAATAATGGTCAATTTACCTTTGGCTACCGCCATGACTTCTTCCAAAATCAACTTGCGATCTTCAACGCTTTGGTAGATACATTCACCAGAAGAACCATTGACATAAAGACCTTGAACACCTTTATCAATGAAGTATTGAACCAAGGCACGCGTACGTTCTGGGCTTACTTCTCCTTGATCATCATAACATGCGTAGAAGGCTGGAATGACACCTTCGTATTTTTTCAAATCTGACATTGTTTTTTTCTCCTTATTTCATACTACGTAATTACATTTCTAGACTTGAGAACGAATATGGGACTAATTCCTCTAATCGCAATTCAAGTATGTTTCCCTTACCATTTAATAGAAAGACTAAGGTATCAGGCTCACAAAATTCTACCATAACTTGACGACAAATGTTGCATGGTGGTAAGTAGTCTTCAGTTTCACCTGCAACAGCAATCGCAAGAATATCTCCTTTTCTATATCCTTGAGAAGTCCCATAAAAAATAGCACTACGTTCTGCACAGTTAGTTACACCAAACGATACATTTTCTATATTTGCTCCTGTAATTACTTTACCATCTTTAAATAAAATTGCTGCACCTACAGGAAATTTGGAATACGGAAAGTAAGCATTTTTTAAAACTTTTTTTGCTTGCTCCATTAAAACAAATTTATTAATTACTGTCATTGTTTTAACTCCTTTATTATTATATTTTACTCACACTAAATTATAGTAAAATGAAATAAGAACAGTACAAATCAATCAGGACAGTCAAATCGATTTCTAACAATGTTTTAGAAGTAGAGATGCACTATTCTAGTTTTAATCCACTATACAATTGTAAAAAAGTGAGATATATAATCCCTCATTTTATGCGGAAAATATATTTGGTTTCTAGATTTATCATTATCCAATTTGAATGACAATAATCTAGAAACCAAACGCTTTATTATTTACGATACTAAATTCAATAGTTATATTTCATCACTAGCATGATTGTGTGCAATTTTACTACATGCTGCTGCGGCTATTGCACCAACAATATCATCTAGAAATACATTACAAACACCTTCGTGATTCTCATTCAATCTTTCTAAAATCAGTGGTTTTAATTTATCTAAATAGCCATAATTTGTAAAGGCAATAGAACCATATAAATTCAATATCGATAAGACGATTACTTCATCAATCCCATACAATGGATTATCTTTCTCCATAATCTTTTGAAATTCTGGAGATAGTTTTTGTGCTTCAGCTAACTTATCTAACTCAATTCCTGTCATAATTACATTCTGAACTTCACGTTTTTTTAGTACACGTTGAATTGCATATGAAGCGTCGTCAAGAGTTAATTCAGGGTAATATTTTTGTTGTGAAAATATTACTAACGCTGCCATATCTTCAATTGTAACTTCGCGTTCTTTTAGAAGTTCAATACAATTATCATATAAATCATATTTCATAATCTTACCCCCTCAATAGAGCATTGTCTGATTCAATTCTGAAAATATCTAAATTTCCTTCGATTGCGTAGATTTTAGCATTTTTAAAGCTAATTTTCAGTCGAGTTTGAGTTCGAGGTAAAGGTTCGCTGAATAACACTTGATAGCGACCATCTTCTATTTTTTCAAGGGAAGCTGTAATTTCCATTGGAGTGTGATTATTCTCGAACAATTCAATTGTTACAAAGCCTCCAGCTGCAATATCTGCATCAAGGTAAACTTGATCATTGAGGAAAATAAATCCATTGGTATACAAAACACCTGGATATTCTGGACGTTTAATATCCCAATATGCAAAGTGATCTTTCTCAATATAAGCACGAGACAAGCTTGTTTCACGGAAGTTTGTATGTTGTCCATTTCCTCCCATGTAGTAGAAATAAGTACGGTCACCGATAGTAACTGGTGCAGAAGAATAGATACATCCACAGTCAAATTCTCCATCACCATATTGACCTTTACCACGAGGAATAAGTGGAGTAGCAGTGTTTAGATAATGCCAACCAACATGACGATAACTATAAGTCAATTGAAGGTCCACTGTATCGTAATTCTTGTTCAGTTGATCTCCTTCATGGAAAACTGAAGCTAAACCTAGTATATAATCGCCACGTTTAAAAATAGGCATAGAATAAATTTGATTTTCATAATCACAGACATTCAAAATTTCTTGAATTGGAGTCCAGTTAATGAAATCAGCACTCGTAGATACACACGGCAAGCGCAATGAATCTCTCCAAGTACGAGTAATTAGCACATAGCGATTTAATGCTTCATCATATATGATATGGTTATGAGTGTCTGCACGTGGATTGAAGTTTGGTACTTTAATGTATTCATCAAAGTGTAGACCATCTTTTGAAAATGCTACAGCAATAAAATGAACACCGTTACCGTAATCAATCTTTGTAAACATTTTATAACGACGATTTTCATCTGCGTCATGTTTATCTAGAAAAACAGATGTACCATGTAAAAAATGTCCGATAATATTATTTTCAGTTGATCCTCGAAATTCTGTAATACCTAGATTTGGTTTCACCCAGTTAACACCATCTTTACTTTCAGCATAACAAAGTGAAACAATACGCTTCGCACGAGGTAGATATTGACGTTCCTTACGCTCCTCTAAAGAGTATTTTTCAGACTCCTCATCATCAGTAAATGTAGAATAGTAGCAACGATAAACACCTGCTAAATCATCAAAGAAAACATTTGGATAACTGTTATCAAAACGAATTTCCCATGGTTTTTCCTCAGTGAAGAAAATTTCTTTATCCTTTACTGCCTGATTAACTTTTAATTTTACATTACTCATTCGATAAGGATTAAAAATTCCTTTATCAAAGAAATATATTTTTTTATTTAATTTCATATTTACCACCTATTCTGGTTTTAACGCTACAAAATGTGTTGGTGAAACCTGCTTAAGATCATAAGCACGGCCATCTTCATCATAAAATTCATGGTACTGTGCTTTAAATTCAACTTCATTTTCTTTACGTTTTGTTGCCAATGCCTCTTTGAAGTGATAATCAACTTCTGGAATAGCAGCTAATAGTTTTTTAGTGTAAATATGCATTGGGTTATTGTAGATATCTTCTCGAGAACCAGCTTCTACAATACGTCCTTTATGAATAACATATAGATAGTCACACATGTATTTCACAACACCTAGGTCATGAGAAATAAATACATAAGTCAAATCTTCTTTATTTTGGATTTCAACAAGATAATTCAAAACTTGCGCTTGTACAGATAGATCTAATGCTGAAACAGGTTCATCTAAAATTAAAATTTCTGGTTTCATACAAAGGGCACGAGCAATACATAAACGTTGACGTTGTCCGCCTGAAAATTCATGAGGATAACGCTCCAAGTACTCAACTGGCACGTTTACCATCTTCAAGGATTCTTTCATACGTTCAAAGCGTTCCTCTTTGTTTCCAATATTATGGACAATCATCGGTTCATCAAATGAATTATAAATTTTCTTAGTTGGGTTCAATGATGCATAAGGATCTTGGAATACCATTTGAACTTTCTTACGGAAATCCAAATCTTCCTTACGTTTAATTCCATAAATATTTTGAGTTTTCCCATTCAAATCAATATTGATTTCACCATCTGTAATCTCATGGAGTTTCATTAATGATTTCGCAATCGTACTCTTACCGCTTCCAGACTCTCCTACGATACCAATAGTAGTTCCTTTTCTTAACTCTAGAGATACGTCATCAAGTGCTTTCAACGGAGAACCTAGTGGCTTGAATAGTTGTTTCTTAGGATAGTAGTACTTTTTAATATTTTTTACTTCTAAAACAACATTACCTACATGTTTTTCCGCTAATGTTTCTTCTTCCTTATCTTCGAAAAAGAAATGTTTATAGCAAGAACACCTTACAAAATGTCCGTCACCTAAATCATGCAATTGAGGTTCTTCTTCATGATGTTCTTTTTCTAACCATGGAATACGATTTGCGAATCTGCATCCTTTTTCAGATATTTCAGAAATTGAAGGTACGCTCCCCTGGATAACATGTAGCTTTTTATCCATATTTTCAGGATTAGGAATAGATCTTAATAGAGAACGAGTATACGGGTGTTTAGGTTGATCAAAGATCTGAGCTACAGTTCCAACTTCAACGACTTCACCAGCATACATCACTGCAACTTCATCCGCAATTTGAGCAATAACGCCTAAATCGTGAGTAATTAAGATAATAGAAGTTCCATGCTCTTTACGTAAATCATCAAGTAAATCAAGTATTTGTGCTTGGATTGTTACATCAAGGGCAGTTGTTGGTTCATCTGCAATTAGAATATCTGGATTACATACCATTGCAATCGCTATGACTATTCTTTGACGCTGCCCTCCACTAAATTGGTGTGGATAGTCATTCATGCGTTCTGCAGCATTATGAATTCCAAGTTTTTCTAACATTTCTATAGCACGTTTATTTGCCTCCTCTTTAGAAATGTCATAATGTTCATGAAGGACTTCAGTAATTTGATTACCAATTGTATATACTGGATTCAATGCAGACATTGGATCTTGGAAAATCATTGATATGTTTTCACCACGTAACTTTCGAAATTCTTTACCATATTGCTTTAATTTTTGAAGCTCTATCGGCTTATCTTCATCGAAATATGTGATTTCACCTTCAGCAATGCGTCCATTTTTAGGTAATAAGTTTAACACTGTATTCACTGTTACACTCTTACCGCATCCAGATTCACCAACAATCCCTAAAACTTTCCCTCTTTCCAAAGTGAAGTTTACATCTTTAATAATCGGAAATGCTTTTTTATCAGTGATGAATTCAGTTTTTAAGTTTTTTACATCTAAAACTGTTTGATTCATTTTGTCAACCTCCTACTGTTGTTTCGGATCCATTATATCTCGTAATCCATCACCAATAAAGTTGATAGAAAGAACGAAAAGAGTAATGATTGACCCTGGAACTAACCACAGCCACCAACTATTTTTAATAACATCGGCTGTTTTGGCAGCATTTATGATATTTCCCCAAGTAGGAATATCAGAAGGAACACCTACTCCTAAGAAACTAAGACCTGCCTCACTGAGAATGAAACCAGCAACGTTTAAAGACAACGATACAATTACTGGTGAGATAGCATTTCTTAAAATATTATTAAAGATAATTCGACTGTCAGAAAAACCAAAAGCTCTACATACATCCACATATGTTTCTTGTTTCAAAGACATGAACTCATTACGAACCATTCGGAACGTTGTCATCCAACCCATTACTGAGAATACGAAGATAAGATTGAATACACCTTGTCCAAAAATACTTGAAAGCAAGAGAATGACAATCATATTCGGGAATGTTAAGAATAATTCTGCTAGACGAACTAGAAGAGCATCAATTTTCCCACCAAAATATCCAGCAATACCACCAAGTACAGTACCAATAACCGCTCCACAAATCGCTCCATACATCCCTACTTGAATTGAAACTCGACCACCATATAGGATTCGAGCAAATACGTCACGACCTAGTTTATCTGTTCCCAGAATGTGTTTTGCTGAAGGAGGACGGTTCATAGATCCTAAATCAACAACATCTGGAGAATAGGTTGTCAATAAAGGTGCTAGAATACATGCTAATAGAATTAGCATGAAGCATATAAAGCCGATAAAGGCCAATTTGTTATTATAGAATTTTTTCAAATTTCTTTTCCATAAAGGCATAGGTTTCATAACATTGACCTCCTTCCTAATAACGAATACGTGGGTCTAATATTGCAGCCATAATATCTACAAGTAGACTAGCAAATAACACTACGACAGAAATCATTAATGTGGTAATCATAATTACAGGATAGTCACCTGCTGTTACACTAGATAGGATGATAGAACCAATTCCAGGCCAAGAAAAGACACTCTCGATAATTACTGATCCACCAATTAACATTGGTAGACGGAAAATCAATAACACTAAAATTGGTCGCATAGCATTTCTAAATATGTGTTTAAAATAAACTTTCCATTCAGGAACACCTTTTGCACGAGCTGTTTTAACATAATCTGCATTAAAAACATCCAACATAGAATTACGTGTGTATCTCATTAAAGCGGCTACCAATGCAATTGACATAGCCATTACTGGTAGAATTAAGTGTTCAACTCTATTAATAAATGTAAAATCTCCACTGGTAAATCTACCACCAATAGGTAAAATTCTTAACTGAATTGCAAAGAAGTTTAAAATTAAAATACCAAAGAAAAATTGTGGAATCGCAGTTCCGATAACAGCTAGAAAACGAGCAACATTATCGATAATACCATTTTGTTTAACGGCTGATATAACCCCAATTACAATACCAACAATTGTTGAAATAATTAATGACACAAAAGCTAATTCAAAAGTTGCAGGCAATGCTTGTCCTACAATTTTGGAAATTGGGTTACCATTTACAATACTGTATCCAAAATCACCATGGAGTAATTGCCAAAGCCATCTTCCATAGCGAACTAATACTGGATCATTTAAACCTAATTGCTGTCTTAGCTTTTCGATTTGTTCTGCACTACTAGCCATATCTGGAGATACCATATATGTCAATGGATCTGCTGGTGTTAAATCTAGTGCAATGAATACTAAAAAGCTAATAATCAACAACATAGGAATCATGAATAATACTTTTTTTAGAATATATTTTTTCATTTTAATTTCTCCTGAAAAAACAAGAGTGAGAGATACATGATTCAATAAACAGCATCTCTACACTCCTAAAAGATTATCAAACTTAATCACTGATAATTTTAAACGATTTTATTTAGCATCCCATTTTTCGAATTTGTAATCAAATTTATAGAATGGATTACCAAATTGAACATCGTCAGGAATTAAAACTTTTTCAGTATTTAAATACAAGAAGTTTTTAAATGTGAATAAGTTTAACTTCAATAGTTTTTCTTGTTCTAATTTTTGTAGACTTGCTAAAATTTTGTTTCTTTCTTTTACATCAGAAGTTTCAGACAATTTTTTGCTCAACTCATCAAAACTTGTTTCGCCATTTGTAATATTTTTAAAGTTAGTATTTGTTGAACTATATTCACCATACCAAGTTTCATAACCAAATGATGATAATCCTTTATAAGCTAGGTCATATTTACGTGTTTTGAACAATCCTGTTGTTGCATCAGAAGTAATTTGGACAACTTCGTTCTTGATTCCAACCTCATTCAATTGATAACTTACTGCTTGCATGAAATCTTGAGAGGCTTGATCTTTATAGTAATAAGCTAAAATTAGATTTCTGCTATTATCGTATTTAGCTTCTTTAAGAAGTTGTTTTGCTTTTTCTGGATTATATTCAAATTTATTTGCTGATTTCAGATGAGCTTCTAAGCTTGAAGGAACACCAGTATTATTAACATCTGCAATTCCACTAAATACAGATTTAGCTAATTCATCACGATTAATTGCATATAGAATAGCTTCTCTAACTTTAGGATTAGCAATCAAGGAATCTCCATTACCTTCAACACCTGCTAAGTTAGCGATAAAGTAGCGATAGAATAGTATATCAATTGGTTTTTTAGTTAAAGTAGATACAGCATCCAACTGACTAATTTCTTGAGGTTTGTTTGTTGAATAGAAGTATGATTTACCATCTTGCAATGCTAAAACTGGATCTGAAATATAGTTGAATACTACTTTATCAAATTTTGGTTTTTCATTTTCATAGTTTTCATTTTTGTCATACTCTAAGAAATTACCTGCACTAATTTCTTTTACTTTGTACATACCGCTTGTAACAGGAGCTGTCCAAAATGAGCTATTATTTAATTCAAGAGGATTTTCAGACTCTAATTTATGTTTTGGAAGAATAAAGAATTGAGTCATCATTTGCTCAAAGTTACCAACTGGAGCAGTAAGTTTAAATGTTACTTTATTTCCATCAACTGTAAGACCAGAAATTTTATCTGCTTTATCGTCTTTGAAATCTTTAGCTCCTTCAATTTTTGTGAATGTTGAAGGGAAAATTCCATTAATTACTGAAGCTTTCAATGCTAATTTAACACTGAATTCCACATCGGAAGCTGTCAAAGCTTCTCCATCAGACCATTTCAACCCATCTTTAAGTGTAAATTCATAAGTTTTTTCATCATCAGATTTTTTCCAATCTTTAGCTAAATCTGGAGTTGATTTTTCATATTTTGAATCTGCCATTAACAGTGTACGGTATAACAAATATGGAACTAAACCATCACCATTTTGCCAAACGTAAGGGATACGATCTCCAGTTCCTTGAAGCAAACCTGATAAATAGAATACTTTTTCTTTTCCAGACTCTGAAGAATCAGATTTTTTGCTTCCCGAACTACAAGCAACCAATCCTACTACAGCTATTAAAACTGCTGCAGCTGTTAAAGCTAATTTAACAATTTTTTTCATTTTAATACTCCTTTATTTGTATTAAGTAATTATTTATGTGATTAAGTAAGTATTGCAGTAATTAAAAATTTAAACTCTTCGTTACATTTCCTCCTCTAACAAAAGTATGTCAGAAGTACGTCTTCCTGGGCTACATTCCCCACTAACAACGTAATATCCATTATCAGTTTTTAAAAATCCTGCCCCACAAAGAGCAAAACGCTCATCGTTTGCAATAATATCGACCTTACCTGTCTCTAAATCTAGTATTCGCAAGCTACGATTCCAATTAAAGAAATCTCTTCCCTTAGAAAAGTATTCTTCCCTATAGCCAGGGGTTGCTAAATCAATAACTGCTTTATTATAAGCAATTTCATTAAAGCCACCAAGGATTAATAAATCACTTTCATTTATTTGTATACTTGACGCTCCTAAAACTGAACTTGGTAATTCAAACTCAAGTTTTTCCCACTTATCTTTTTCAAAAATATATTTGTATCCATCTAAATAAGCTTCATTGTTCGCTCCACCTAAATAATACAATTCATTTTGATATTTGACTGATAAACCTTGTCCTCTACCAGAAACTGGGAAGTCAGATTTTTTAAAAAGTTCTTTAGTCTCAATATTGAACAGATAACTTTCCTGAAATCCAAAGAATAAGTGGCCATTATAATAACAACCATAACCACTCTCTAGTTGGAAATCAAAATCCCCGATACAGATTTCTTCTACACTTTCATCAATCGTAATACGATAAATGCTCGAGCCTAGAATGTAATAGATTTCATTTTCAACTTCAATCGTTATTCCTTTATCTGGAGAAATCTGTCCATCTTGTTCAAATAGAAGATTAAATTTCCCGTCATAAACTCTAATTTTATTTGATTGAACTTTTGAACTTTTTAAAGGATCGTTATTTGGGAAATAACTACCTCCATAAACTAAAATTCTATTATTAATCCGTCTACAAATCATCCCAGCTAATCCTGGTGAGTCTAAATGATTTATAACATCAATTTTCATATTACACCTCTTACTCTGGCATGCTATTTTAATCCCGCTACAAAACGTTCTGTAATCTCTTTTGGTCTAGTAATAGCGCCACCAACAACGATTCCTCGCACTCCATATTCAAGGATTTGTTTGGCTTGTTCTGGTGTATAAATTTTTCCTTCTGCAATGACATCTACACCGGCATCACAGAGTTTCTTAATCAATTCAAAATCTGGACCGTCTACTTTTGGACTGTAGGATGTGTAGCCTGATAAGGTTGTTCCGACAAAGTCAATTCCTGCTTCTACAGCTGCTAGCCCTTCTTCGAAGATACTAGTATCAGCCATCAAAAGCTGATTAGGATATTTCTCCTTAACCTGACGAATGAACTCTTGAATTTCCAAACCATCGTAGCGTTCACGCTTGGTACAATCCAGAGCAATCACCTCGATGTCCAGTTCTGCCAATTCATCAACTTCTTTCATAGTAGCCGTGATGAAGGGTTCCTGAGGTGGATAATCACGTTTGATAATCCCAATGATTGGAAGTTTAGTGACTTCCTTAATTTCCTTGATATCGCGAACACTGTTTGCTCGGATACCGACTGCTCCACCTTGCTCAGCCGCTTTGACCAGCAAGGGAATCACCCCTCCCGCTTCTGTATAAAGCGGTTCATGAGGAAGAGCCTGACAAGAAACGATGATTCCATCTTTGATTTGCTCAATCAAGGCTTCTTTGCTAATCTGTGACATCCTTTTTCCTCCTTTTTCTTATACATTTATTAGACTTCCTGCAAAACTAGAATCCTAGTTCATGATTGATAATATCAGCAATCAAATTCATTCGTAATCCGAAGCGTTTACGATGATTTCGATAGGTTGTTGAAAACATTTTAAACGTTTTTACTTTGGCAAAAATATTCTCAACCTTGCTTCTCTCCTTAGATAGCGCATGGTTATAGGCTTTATCTTCAGCTGTTAGCGGCTTGAGTTTGCTGGATTTACGTGGAGTTTGTGCTTGAAGATATATCTTCATGAGCCCTTGATAACCACTGTCAGCCAAGCTTTCACAAGCTTATCCAGATGATTATCTTTTATTCGTTATGGACAATGCTATATGGCATAAATCAAGTGCCTTAAAGATTCCGACTAATATTGGCTTTGCATTTATTCCTCCATACACACCAGAAATGAACCCCATTGAATAAGTGTGGAAAGAGATTCGTAAACGTGGATTTAAGAATAAAGCCTTTCGAACTTTGGAAGATGTCATACAAGGACTGGAGAAGGAGATGATAAAGTCCATCGTTAATCGGAGATGGACTAGAATGCTTTGTGAAGACAGATGAGTATAAGGTTGCTTTATAATTCATAGGTTTATTGTAGCATATTTTGTTTCGCTGGAAGTCTATTATACACCATTTGTTAAGCGTTTTCTACAATTCGCTATTTTTTGAATCAATTTTCAAAAATCATTATATTTCTCTCCTAACCTAAAAGTACTTTCAGAACATTACCCATAGATTTTTATTATTTCCTCAATGTTTTATTACATAAGTTTATATCTAATAATTTTTCATTTAATATATTTATTATAAAATTTAATAAGATTCCACGTTTCTAATAATTATACTCGTGGTGTCAGTTACTTTATTGACTTGACAACCTGCAGTAGATCTCTCGAATAAGGTTCTCGAAGAGTAACTTCTACTGCTTTCCCATCAAAGATACCAACACGTTTAAATTCAATGTAGTCTTTTTTGAGATGTCCTAAGCCCATACCAAAAGGAAAGTGATGAATCAATTGGATGGTACAACCACCTTTATTTCCCATTTGTTTCAAATCATACAAGTTTACTACCTTCATGATTAACTCCTTTATCTAGTTTGTCGCATCGTTTGAGTCTGGAAACGATAAACTCCGTGTCTGTTAGAAAATTCTCACACACGTCTTGTGCCAGTTGCCCTTCACAGGGAAATACTCTCATTCCCTACTTACACAGGCACGCTAATCAAGACGGAGTGGATTCAATTTTCAAAGAACAGGTAGCTTTATTATAGATAAGAGTAGTTGAAATTTTTATCACATGTTTGAGGTTGTTGGAATAAAAAAAGCAACTCACTGCTTTACGAATGAGTTACTTTTGTACTAAAATATTTGTTGCATAATTTCCCTAATAACCTGAACAGAGTTATCAAATGAGATATCTTTAGCATACTTAAATTGGCGTTGATAACGAATCCATAGCTCTTTCTGATAATCAGAAATTTCAATTCCTCTCACTTGTTCTTCCCAATTATAAATAGTATCTTTACTTTTACGTTTTTTTGCTGTATTTTCAAGTGCATTTTTTAATACTTCAAGATTAATCTCTTCTTTTCTAAGTTTATACAAGGTGAAAAGATCATATCGATCACGTGGGCGTGTTGAAGCTAATCCCCTACTAATGATTGTTTCTAACTTTTCAGCAAGTACAGTTTCTAGATTATATGTCCATATCTTGATGCTTTCATTAGTAAAGATAGAAGTCATTGAATAAGTAATTTCTCTTGGTGTGATCTTATCACCAGTAGTAATATCAATAAAAACAACCTCCTTTAATGTATCAAAAGTTGCATTTAATTTTAATGAAAATCCTCCATATTCATCATCTTGGCGAATAGGTTCTAGCTTATCTACTGAAAATGAAAAACCATCAGTTTTAGAACAAAGAATCTCTTCAAAGATATCAATCAAATTTTCTCTGCTCATTTCGGTTCCCTTCAGAGTGACATCTAAATCCATTGTGGTTCGCTTATCTAGTCCAATCATTTGACCTATTAGATACCCTCCTTTTACAATGAAGGAATCTCTATAAGAACTAGTAGAAATCAGCTTTAACACTTGCTCAATTAAATAATGTTGTTGTACTTGTTGAGCTGGAATTCCCTTATCTTTTGAAATATTTTTGATTTTTGCTTTAAAGCTATTCGCATTTGAAAACATTAAGATAGCACCTCCGTATAAGATTGTAACTTATCAGTTACTTTAAATAGTTGGGCATAATAAAATAATTTGTGTAAATGAATTTGATTCTGTTGAAAATATTTCTTAAACGCTGGTGCAATAATTTGAAGATCCACCTGATGAACTGGTCTTAGACATTCAACCAAAACTCGTTCAATTTCATAAACTTTAATAAATTGACCAGGAAGACGCTCTATTTCAATAATTCCTTCACTATAGTGAGAGCGTAAGATAATAGGACATATATCTGCTTCCTTAATGTTTTTGGTATTCGTACCATAAGGAAAACTCATTGTCATGTTAAAAGGGATAGTCAAAGATAAACCATGTAACCAAAGTGCTGTCTCCAAAGAAAAGATTCCTTTTGGAAATCGATACTGAATGACAAACCACTCATCTAAATAAATATCAGGTAAGCGATATAACCCTTTTTCTTCAGCATCGATTTTTCCTTCTGTAACCATTTTTAATAAGGTTTTGTAGTGTAAATTTTCATCTATTACTTGTTTAAAAGTTAAAAAACCATACTGATTGAAAGAGTTCATCAGTTTCTCTCTTTTATCAACCATACCATTCTCCTTTCTTAGAAATAAAATGCTAACATCTTCTATATATGTTAGCATTTTATTTCTTTAAAATCAATTCATTTAGTTTTTTTATTTCAAAATTAATCCATACGTAAGACAGACCAGCTATTATTAAAGAAAAAATAAGACATAGACTGATAGGTTCCACACCAAATGTAGACCCATACTTCCCCATAAGTCCGATTTATAGCGCACCATCCCTAAAAAGATCCCAAGTGAAACATATAAACACCAAGCTAGAATGGTTCCTGGATGATGTACTAAGGCAAATAAAACACTTGTCAAAGCAACTCGAATATCTAATTTTCTGACCAAGTTCCATAAAATTTCTCGATACAGAAATTCTTCAACCATACTCGCATTGATTAAGAACAATAAAAATGAAAACCAAGGAACCTGATGTTGAAGGCCAATTAAGTTTGCTTGATTCGTGGTTCCTTGAGCATGAATCAGACTAAAACATAGGCTTATAATCAGTAGGCTAACGAATCCAATACCAAGCCATTTCATCCTAGTTTTCATATTGACCTTGACCACTTGTTTTCGTTGACCATACATCCATAAAAAAGAAATGAGCGACGCACAATAGAGAATCTGTAGTATGGTTAACTCACCAATACAAAGCAATTTCAGTAAGTATAGGGATACCAATAAGACATTTACTTGTTGGAATATATAAACTGGAATTATTCTTTTCATAGTTACCTCCGAAATAAATCTTCATAATCTAAATCTAATACCTGCACAATCCTTTCTACCCATGGACTTTGAGGCATTCGTTGTTCCATCTTGTAGTGGTGTATCTTTTGATACAAACGATTCAATTCACTTGGATAGTGAAACTCTCCCGCAAACATTTTTCTGGTTAACTCAATCCAGCTAATATTTCTTTCAGCCAAAATAATGGACAAGTTCTCCCAAAATCGTTCAGCCATATTGCTTCTCCTTTAACTAGATAAATAATGTGTTTGTGCCATGTAAATCAATTGTTTCGTATCTCTTGGCAATAGAGCTCTAGCCTCTTCCAAATTCAGATTTGGATAAACTCTCTTATTTGAAACCGCAAGAGGAAGCCTGATGCATAGTTCAGGATTTTTTAATATCATTTCAATGAAATCCGTTAATCTTAGATTGTCACGGTTCTTAAATCGTAATAAATTGGGAGATAGAAACTCAAAACAATCTGAAGAATAGCTCATCATTTCAATTAATTTGTCCTTTGTCATTTCAGAAATAGAATGAGGAGTGACCTCTATGCCATACTTTTGAAAGAAATCCAAAAGAAGTTGATTTCTTTGGCTATTTTTACTTAGATAGAGATCAATCATGGGAGACCTTCCAAAGATTCGGTTCCATTTGATATTCTGAGACGATTAAGGAATCTAATAAATTTGCGAAGTTAATCGGTTTCTTGTCTTCATCATAAGCTTTTACAGTTACTTGAGTTGTAAGTATTCCCTCTTTTCCCTCTGCTCGATAGCCTTGTCCATATAAAACAAAAACGAGATTTTGATGATCATCTACAAAGGCATCAACCCCATTCTTTATGTCTTGACTTTCAAGGAATTCCATAACGTTTTGAAGATAGGACTCGTAAAATAGTGGGTAGTTGTGTTTTTTATGGTAATCATCTAAAAATGTTACTTCAAACTCACATGGATAATTGGGCATCAAAAATAATTGTTCATCCAGCTGTTTGATTTCTGCATCATGTAATTCTGTTTCTAATTCATCACAATCTAGTATTGATTCTTTATTTAATGCTTTCATCTTTTTCCTCTATTTCTTTTAATTTCTTTGCGATTGCGGCAATCACAGGAACGGTTACACTATTACCAGCTTGTTTATAGAGCTGACTATTACTAGAGACTTTTCTAGCAGCTTCAAAAGCCCAATCAGGAAAGCCATGCAATCGAAAACACTCTTTAGGAGTGATTCGTCGTATTCTCAAACGGTAAAATTGTCCATCTATTAAAACACCAGCTACTTGGTAAACTTGTTTATCTTCTCCTTCATAGCTAGCCACTACTACTCCCATTTGACCACTAGTTGTTAACGTATTAGCTATACCTTTGCCAACTCTACCACAGTTGTTAACGTATTAGCTATACCTTTGCCAACTCTACCACGACGATACTGAGAACTTGGTCTTTCCAAATTGATTGAATCCCCAATCTCTGCTTGAGCATATCCTTTTTTCGTTGCTTCCCGTACTTTTAGAAATTGGATTGGTTCTGGAATTAGTATTTTGGGGATTTTATCTCCTCCTTGCATCGTAGTCAGTGTTGGAGATAAGCCCTCACTTCCATAGACACGACCTGTCTCCTTAAAACTAGTCGGTAAATCTCCAACAACGACAATGCCATGACGATCCTGAGTATTTAAAGTAAACATCGGCTCTTGGTTTTCCTTAAAGCGTCTACCATTTTGTCTTTTGTCTAATCTATCTGGTGTCATACAAGGAATAGCAACCTTAAATCCTTCTCCTTTTCCACGAACTAAAGTTGGCGCAAGACCTTCTGAATAATACACTTTACCGCTCACGCCACTTTTTGATGGATTCAAATTTCCTAGTGCTTTCAAAGTCTCAGAGTTAGTTGCTTGACCTTCTCGTCTGAAAGGAAATAAGAGTCTGGTACCTTTCTTTCTAGAATGTCCGATAATAAACACCCTCTCTCTGTTTTGGGGAACGCCAAAATCCTTACTGTTAAGCACCTGCCACTCAACATCAAACCCCAACTCATCAAATGTGGTAAGGATTGTGGTGAACGTCCGTCCCTTATCGTGATTGAGTAGGCCTTTAACATTTTCAAGAAAAAGAAAACGTGGTTGGATTTGTTTGGCCGCCCGAGCAATTTCAAAGAACAAAGTTCCTCTAGTATCTTCAAATCCCAATCGTCTTCCTGCAAGTGAAAAAGCTTGGCAAGGAAATCCCCCGCAGATGATGTCCACTTGCCCTCTAAATTGTCTAAAGTCATGATCTGTTACCTCTTTAATGTCATGATATTCTATTTCTCCTTCCGTTTGAAAAATGGACTTATAAGATTCTCTAGCAAATTTATCAATCTCACAAAATCCAATACACTCGTGTCCGACACTTTCCATTCCAAGTCGAAAACCACCGATACCTGAAAATAAATCAATAAATCTCATTTCTTGATTACCCCTTTCTGATCAACTATCAATGTCCAAAGTGTCACACCACTTGAAATTAAAATGAGCATAACTAATATCCACTCGATTGGCGACATTTAACCACCTCCTTTTCTAACACGGTTATTCCAAACAGAATATAGGCCGTTAAACACAAATTCAGCAAGTACTTCCGCTCGTCTAACAAAGCGAACATTGTCAAGAGCATACTGATAGATTCTCTCAAAATCAGTCATAGCAATTTCACTGGCTGTTTCAGAAAACCCCTCTCGTCAAAATTGATCTTGTACCAATCCCCAAATATAATCTCGATCATATTTTGTGACCTTTTCTACTTTTCTTTTCAAGATAGGTTGAGTATCCCTCTCCTCCTCATCCTCAATAAATAAAGAATCAGTCTCACTTTCTTCAGTCTCACTAGGGGCTGAATTTAAAACCGGCCCCGTCTGTTTTTGAGACTGCCCTAATCTGTTTTTAACACTAGCCCCGTCTGAATGTAAGACTAGGGGTATCTCATGTTCTAATTCCCCTAAGTAAATTTTATTAGCCATACGACCTTTTTCACTGGAAGACTGTTGGACTTCATCAATTAGGCCATACTCACGTAAAGTTTTCTTGATGGAGAGTAATTTTGACTTTGAACAGCCTAAAAGCTTCATCAGTTTAGAGTTAGAAAATACTAAATAGACCGCCCCTTCTTCATCTATCCAACCACTATTGAGAGATAATTCTAAACGATCTTTTAAAATAGAATAAGCCACCTTTACTTCTAGTTTCATATTCTTATACCGTTCACTCTCAAATAAAAGTTTGGGGAGCTTATAATAACGCTCTGATGTCTGATATTGACTAGCGGTAATACGCTTCATGATTGTCCCTCCAAGACTAAAATTTCAACATTTCCAAATTCATCAAATCGGATTAAACCTACTTGTTCCATTTCATCAACTAACTGAGTTGCTTTTACAATATCAACTCCCATGATAGTCATGAGATGACTCTTCACGAATTGACGTGATGACTGTCCTTTCTTTTGCATAATTACCTCCGAAACACAAAAAAAGGGGTAGACAATCTAGTGTCTACCCCCGAAAGTTTATTAAAACAAAAATCCTGCCAAAGAATTTTTGGCAGGAAACCAAATCAATTTATCAGTTTCTATCAATCGCTTATCGCTCTCAAAGACTGGTAAATAGGGATTCCGCAATTAAATTGCGATACTCTATTATTTAAGAGTAACTGAAGCTCCAGCTTCTTCCAATTTAGCTTTGATTTCTTCAGCTTCTGCAGTTGCAACGCCTTCTTTAACAAGTGCTGGTGCACCGTCAACAAGTTCTTTAGCTTCTTTAAGACCAAGACCAGTAATTTCACGTACAACTTTGATAACGCCAACTTTTTTGTCGCCTGCAGATGTCAATTCAACGTCGAATGAATCTTTAGCAGCACCAGCATCAGCTGCATCAGCTGCAGCAACAGCTACAGGAGCAGCTGCAGTTACACCAAATTCTTCTTCGATAGCTTTTACAAGGTCGTTCAATTCAAGGATTGAAGCTTCTTTAATTTCAGCAATAATGTTTTCAATGTTCAATGCCATTGTTATTTCCTCCAAATAAGTTTTAAATTTTATAATAGTTTTTTTCGTAGCTAGGCTACGCTGTGTAGCTTAAGATTAAGCCGCGTCTTCTTTGCTTTCTGCAACCGCTTTGACTGCAAGAGCAACGTTGCGCACTGGCGCTTGAAGTACAGAAAGGAGCATAGAAAGAAGTCCTTCGCGGTTTGGAAGAGTTGCAAGTGCAAGAATCTCTTCTTTAGATGCGACAGCGCCTTCGATTGCACCACCTTTAATTTCAAGTGCTTCAGCGTTTTTAGAAAAGTCGTTCAAGATTTTCGCTGGTGCGATAACATCTTCATTAGAAAATGCTACTGCAGATGGTCCAACAAATACAGATGCAAGATCTTCAAGACCAGCTTTTTCAGCTGCACGACGCAAGATTGAGTTTTTAATAACTTTATACTCAACTTCGCTTCCACGAAGCTCACGACGAAGAACTGTATCTTGCTCAACTGTCAAACCACGAGCGTCTACAACGACGATAGATGCAGCAGCTTTCATTTTTTCAGCTACTACGTCAACTAGTTCCGCTTTTTTAGCAATAATTGCTTCACTCATTAGTGTGTTCACCTCCGTAATTATTTTGCTTGGGGAATTTTTCAAAAAGAAAAACGCGCCCAAACCTAGACACGAAAGTACAATACGCTTCTTTTTACATGATACGTTTTGTCCTCGGTAGGATATTTATGAGTCGAGCTCCCCTACTGTCTTAGGCAGTTTTTTTAAACCGTATATAAGTATAGCATAGTCAAAAAAAGAATGCAAGATTTTTGCAAACTTTTTTTAAAATTTTTCGTGATTTTTCTTTTAAAGTTCTACTGTCAGGACTTGACCTTGCTTAACAACCTGTTCTCCGGCGATATAAACATCATCTACATCACTAGATTTAACTGCATAAACCAGGTGAGACAGCATATTTTCCTGAGGTTGGAGATGAATTTTCCCTTGTGGTTGAATGACCAGAAAATCTGCTTGCTTGCCGACTTCCAGACTTCCTATCTGATTTTCCATTCCAAGGACCTTAGCCCCTTCGATTGTCAGTACCTTGAGAGCTGTTTCGATTGGAAACTGGCTGGCATCCCCACTTTTCATCTTCTGAAGAAGAGCTGCAGTCCTTCCTTCCTCAAACATATCTAGATTGTTATTGGAAGCAACCGAGTCAGTCGCAATTCCGACTGCTACTCCCGCTTTTTGGAGCTGGATAATTGGAGCAATTCCTGATGCCAGTTTGAGGTTACTGATAGGATTGTGGGCGATAGCCACTTGAGAAGATGCCAAGCGTTCAATTTCTCTCTCGTTTAATTCGACCCCGTGAGCAAATACGGACGGATGATCTAAATAACCCAGTTCTTCAAGAAAAGCAAGGGGGCGTTTGCCGTATCGTTTGAGGATAATTCCTGACTCCTCCTTGGTCTCCGCCACATGGACATGGAGCGGAATATTTAGCTCTTTTGCCATTTCCAAACTCGCTTCCAGCAAGTCTCTACTGCAGCTATACGGAGAATGAGGTGCTACCATAACCTTGAAATTTGGATTTTTATATTTTAAGATTTCATCTATGATGGATCGAGTTCTGCTTATAGTCTCAGCAGTTGTTTCTGTCTCTGAAGAAAAGAGAGTCGGAGAAAAATAACAACGCATCTTGGAAGTTTTCACCACCTGATAAATTTGCTGGATATCCACACCATTGGGATTATACATATCGTTAAAGGTTGTTGTTCCTGACTGGAGCATCTCTGTTAGGGCTTCTTTGACCGCATTGGTAGTCATGTCGGGAGTAAACTCAGATTCTGCTGGCCAGATATAGTCATTGAGCCATTCATGGAGATTGCTGTCATCTCGGATCCCTCTCAGACCTGTCATTGCAGAATGGGTGTGACAATTGACCAAACCAGGCATAATCCAAGCTCCCTGATAGTCTATAATCTGCTCAGCTTGCTCTAAAAACGCTGGCTTATCTTGACCGACATAGACGATTTGAGAATCCTTGACTGCTAAGATTCCATCAAGATAAACATGGAAATCTTGATCACAAGTCACGATATTTACATGCTGAAAGACTTTCATTATAGGCTCCTTTTCTAAAAGACAAGTTGTACTCTCTTCAAACCACTTCAGATTCACTTTGCCGTAGGTGTGGTTACTGACTTCGTCAGTTCTATCTGCAACCTCAAAACAGTGTTTTGAGCAACCTACGGCTAGCTTCCTAGTTTGCTCTTTAATTTTCATTGAGTATTACAGTGAACAATTTTTCTAGCTATTGTAACAAAAAAGTCACTCGAAGGCAACTTTTTTCGTCCATAAACTTTCAAAAGAGAATGGCTTATTCAGAACTAAAAGCCGCAGCTTTTTGCATTTGGTAATACTTACCCTTTCTATCCATGAGTTCTTGATGGTTACCATATTCAACAATATCACCATCTACTAAGACAAGAATTAAATCCGCATCCTGAATGGTTGACAAACGGTGAGCAATGATGAAGCTTGTGCGGCCCTTCATGAGTTTTGCAAAGGCATCCTGTACCAGCACTTCTGTCCGTGTATCAATGGAAGAAGTTGCCTCGTCTAAGATAAGAATCTTTGGAATAGCCAGAAAGACTCGGGCTATGGTCAAGAGCTGAGCTTGGCCGACAGAGAGAGATTCTCCAGCATTTTCCAACTTGGTATCGTATCCCTGTGGCAACTGTTGGATGAAAAAGTCTGCATTAGCTGCTTTGGCAGCAGCAATTACTTGCTCTCGACTGGCTTCAGGATTGCCAAAGGCAATATTATCATGAATGGTCCCTTGTGTGAGCCAGGTTTCTTGAAGCACCATACCAAACTGCTGTCTCAATGATACTCGTGTATAATCATAAATGGATTGCCCATCCAGCAAGATATCTCCCGAGCTAATGGGATAAAAACGCATAAGGAGATTGATAAGAGTTGATTTTCCAGCACCTGTCGGACCAACGATGGCTACCTTACTACCAGCTGGAATATCGATAGACAACTCCTTAATCAAAATTTTTTCAGGATGGTAGCCAAAAGAGACATGTTTAAAGGAAATAGCTCCCTTAACTTGGTCACTGGTCAAGACTTCCTTACCTGTTTCAGCCACTTCAGGGCTATCTAAGACCCCATAGATACGCTCTACGCAAGCCAGAGCACTTTGCAACTCAGCTAGCACTGAAGAAATATCGTTAAAGGGCTTGGTGTATTGCTGAACATAGTTCAAAAAAGTCACTAAACGACCGACGGTCAAGGTTGAACCCATCATGATACGATAAGCTCCTACTCCAGCTAAAAGGGCATAAATGAGTGCATTTACAAAGCGAGTCGAAGGATTGACCGTTGAAGAATAAAAGATGGCTGACTGAGAATAGCCTGAGTAGTTGTCATGAGCCTCACGCAATCTTTGGATAAATTCTGTTTGAGCATTGAAGGACTGGATTATAGTCTGCTGGCTAAGCGATTCTTCAATCAACTGAGTCTGAATTCCCCTCGTCTCTGTTTGCTTCTGGAAGAGATGATAGGATCTCTTGGCAATAAAGCGTGAAATCACCATGGACAGTGGCGTCAACAGCAAGACTAAGAGAGTCATGAGGAGATGAATTTGGAGCATGGCTAGAATACTAACCAAAATCATCAAAACACCAATGAAAAATTGGTTAAAAATCATGGTCAAGCCAGCTGCCAACTGTTCGATATCCGTGGTTACACGACTGACCATCTCTCCATTGCCTTGCCGATCCGCAAAAGCAATCGGTAACCGATGGAGTTTATGGATGATTCGCTCTCGTAAATCTCTGGTATAAGAGAAGATTAGACGATTATAGAGGAGAGGATTGGCCCATTGTACCAGAGTATTTCCTATTACCACCAAGAGCATCTGGAGAAAAATCTGCCAAAAAACTGGTGATGAACCAGCCACTAGGACTTGGTCAATGACCTGCCCAATCAGAATAGGTAGGTAAATTGATAAGCCAACTTGGGCAATAGTTCCTAGAAAGGCTAGGAAAAGGAGGAAGGGATGGTTTGCTAAATCTACGACTAAACGTTTGAGCGTCTGGTTTACAGTTTGTCGTTTCATTCTAGTCCTCCTTTCCATGTTGGGATGCATTGATTTCACGATAGACTTGACTGGATTTCATCAAGTCATCGTGCTTGCCAACAGCTAGCAACTCACCTTTTTCCAAGAGGAGAATCTGGTCCGCCATCTGTAAAGTCGAGGTTCGTTGAGAGATCAAAATTAAGCTCATGTTTGGAAAATTTTCTCTAATAGCTTTCAAGAGCTTGGACTCTGTAATGGTGTCCAGTGCTGAGGTCGCATCATCTAGGATGAGAAACGGAGCCTGGCGCAAGACTGCTCGTGCGATAGACAGCCTTTGTTTTTGTCCACCTGAGAAATTTCGCCCTCCTGCTTCAACTAGAGCATCCAAGAGTCCTTCCTTATCACTGACAAAATCCTTAGCTTGCGCAATCTCCAAGGCTTGCCAGAGTTCTTGATCAGTCACTTCTTGATTTAAACCTAAAGTCAAGTTGGAACGAATAGTTCCCTTAAAGAGTTCGACCTTTTGAGGTACATAGGCAATCCAAGACCGCCACTGCTCCAAATTAAGAGGACTACGTCCATTTTGATAAAGGTCAATGTTCCCCTTGTCTACTGGATAAAGTCCAAGTAAGAGTTGCACCAAGCTTGATTTACCAGAACCAGTCCCCCCAATGATACCAAGGATTTGTCCTTGAGTCATATCAAAGGAAATGTCTCTCAGAGAAGGCTGGGCCGCATCAGGATAGGTAAAAGTCAATTCTTGGACTTGTAAAACCCGACCACTGGTAACTTGCTTTTGTTCTAATTCTGAATGGATGTTTTCGGGAGATTCCGCAAAGACCTCCTCGATTCTCTTGGCTGAGATATAGGACTGGTTGAGGGAATTGATCAGCATGGCTAGCTTGACCAATTCCACCAAAATCTGTAAGAGGTAATTGATAAGAGCAATGAGAGCACCTTGACTGAGTACTCCTCCTTGAATTGAAATATAGCCTTGCCAGATAATAACGAGAAGAGTTCCATTGACAATCAGATAGGTCAGAGGTGTTAATAAACTAGACAAGAAACCTGTCTTTTCTTGTAATCTAGCATAAACTTGGTTAAGGGTTTGAAAAATCTGTAACTCTCGTTTTTCTTGACCAAAAGCACGAATAACCCGCATCCCTTGCAATTGCTGGCGCGTTTCCTGAACCAGTTGGTCCGTTTTCTTTCTGAGACTACTGTAGAGAGGATTGACCAATCGAGATAACCCTACAATGACAATGGTCAAAATGGCAACCATGACTAAGAACCAGAAAGTCAACTCAGCTGAGATTCGATAAGCCATAAAAATGGCACCAAAAACGATAATGGGCGCTCGTAAAAAGAGACGCAGGAATTGATTGATACCAGTCTGAATCTGGTAGGTATCCGAAGTCAAGCGAGTAACCAAACTAGAAGTTGTCAGACGGTCTCTGCTGTCCTTTGGCAAGGAAAGAATATGACGATAAAGATCGTTTGTCAATTCCTTAGCAA
Organism: Streptococcus pneumoniae; assembly: GCF_001457635.1. Lineage (NCBI taxonomy): Bacteria > Bacillati > Bacillota > Bacilli > Lactobacillales > Streptococcaceae > Streptococcus > Streptococcus pneumoniae. The sequence continues at coordinate 1,352,014 of NZ_LN831051.1, read as the reverse complement.
AACCTACTGCTGCCTTTGCTGAGTAAAATTGAGCTATCAAGGCCACTAAAACGCCAATTACTGCAAAGATAAGGAGCAGGCCAATCTGCATCCAGAGATGACCTTGATCTCCCTGAGGTAAAGATTGGTCAACAATCCCAGCAATCACCATGGGAACCAAGAGCTCAAAAACAGCTTCTAACAGCTTGAACAAGGGGGCTAAAATTGATTCCTTGATGTAGGGTTTGAAGTAAGATAATAGGTGTTTCATAAATCCCTTCTATTCATATTCTAGAAATGAAGAAAGTGGGAAGCCCCACTCTCTGTTTTATTTGTTTAAGTAAGGCAATAGATAGCCATATCCTGCTTTTTCCATCTCATCCTTGGCCACAAAGCGTAAAGAAGCAGAATTGATACAGTAACGGAGGCCGCCTAACTCCCGCGGTCCATCTGTGAAAACATGACCCAAGTGAGCACTGCCTGAACGAGAACGAACTTCAATTCGCTCCATTCCATGGCTCAGATCCTTGTAATAATGAATCAACTCTTTGGAAATCGGACGGCTAAAACTTGGCCAACCACAACCTGAAGCAAACTTATCCTTGGCAAAAAAGAGTGGCTCACCTGTCGTAATATCTACATAAATCCCCTCTTCAAAGGTTTGGTCATAGGCATTGGTAAATGGAGCCTCTGTAGCAGCTTCTTGTGTGACACGATAAGACTCTTCAGATAGACTGGCCTTCAACACCTCTTGACTAGGCTTTTCATAGTTTGCTGCATCAATCAATGGCTTATCAGCATCGGTCACATCGATATGACAGTAACCTGAAGGATTCTTCCTGAGATAGTCTTGGTGGTAGTCTTCAGCCAGAATGTAGTGGCGTAATTGCTCCACTTCTACTGCAATCTTTCGACCCAGCATGCGTTCCTGCTCCTGCACCACTGTGTAGATAGCTGGCAAATCTGCTTCATCCTGATAATAAATCCCAGTTCGATATTGGCGACCACGGTCATTCCCTTGTTGATTGATAGATAGAGGATCGATAACTCGGAAATAATAAAGTAAAATCTCTCTGAGTGACACTTCCTTCTCATCGTAAATCACTTGGACCGTTTCTGCATGGTCTGTTTCCTTGAGCAACTGGTAATTGGTCGTTTCGACTTGACCATTAGCGTAGCCAACACTGGTTTCTAGCACTCCAGAAATGCGTGAAAAATATTCCTCTAGGCCCCAAAAACAACCACCTGCTAGATAAATTTCTGCCATTTTTATTTCTCCTTTATCACGTTTTTAACTAATACTCTTCGAAAATCTCTTCAAACCACGTCAGCGTCACCTTACCGTAGGTATGGTTACTGACTTCGTCAGTTCTATCTGCAACCTCAAAACAGTGTCTTGAGCTGACTTCGTCAGTTCTATCTGCAACCTCAAAACAGTGTCTTGAGCTGACTTCGTCAGTTCTATCTGCAACCTCAAAACAGTGTCTTGAGCTGACTTCGTCAGTTCTATCTGCAACCTCAAAACAGTGTCTTGAGCTGACTTCGTCAGTTCTATCTGCAACCTCAAAACAGTGTCTTGAGCTGACTTCGTCAGTTCTATCCACAACCTCAAAACACTGTTTTGAGCAGCCTGCGGCTAGCTTCCTAGTTTGCTCTTTGATTTTCATTGAGTATAAACTTCTTTTCACAAAAAGGATATGAAACCCTCTGGTCAAGAGTTTCCCCATCCTATCTTCTATTCTTTATTTTGCTTCTACACGGACACCTTGGGTATCAACTCTCAAGTCATGCAGTTTTCCTTTGAAAGGTTGCTTTTCCAATTCTGCCTTAATTGTTGGCATCTTGTCATGAGAAGCCAGAACCATAACTGTCGGCCCAGCACCAGAAAGGTAGGTTGCATAGGCCCCATTTTCTTTGGTCACTTGCTTAATCATCGCAAATTCTCTTACCAAGTCCTGACGATAGCGCTCATGGAAGAGGTCTCCCTCGATTGCTTGCCCAGCGGTCACCATGTCTCCTGCCAACAAGGCAGCAACCGCTACATTGGCGATAGAACTTGCAGCAACAGCTTCCTTATAAGACAATTTTTTAGGCAAGACACTACGGCTGTCGCGAGTACGTAATTCATAGTTTGGAATGTAAGCTAGAAAATCACACTCTGGAAAGTCTGCTACGATAGCAGAGACTTGCCCTTCAACAGAACTTGCAATAACGAGATTACCATAAATGGCTGGAGCCACATTGTCAGGATGCCCTTCAATCTTGGTCGCTAACTGCAATTTTTCATGGTCTGATAAGTTGAGTTGACCCAGTTGGTTGGCTAGTTCAATCCCAGCAACGATAACCGAGCTGGAAGAACCCAAACCGCGCGCCAAAGGGACATCACTGGTCATTTTCAAGCGTCTTGGTTGCAAGTCTGGTACAATTTGCAAAGCGATTTTGAGCAAGAGATTACGCTCATCATGTGGAATCCATTTGCCAATCTGGTGTTCAATCAGCCACTCATCTCGTTCTTCGCAGACCTCAATTTGAAGATACTTGGTTACAGCTACACCGACCGAGTCAAAACCTGGCCCGATATTGGCACTGGTTGCAGGTACAATAATCTTCATCTTATTCTCCTAGCACCTTGAAGGTATTCAAGAGGTCGAATTCTGAAACCTTCTTCAATTCAGCTGAGACATTTTCAAGCTGGGCTTTATTAATCTTGTGTGTGATGATAACGACACGCGCCTTGTCACCCTCTTTGCCATCTTGAAGGATTTGCTTAAAGGAAATATCTTGAGCATTGAAGATTTCAGCCAACTTCAAGACCTGACCTTTTGAGTCTAGAGCCAAGATTGAGAAATAGTAGTTTGCTTTGACATCTTCAGGATTTGCCAAGACCAAGTCACGGCTATATTCGTTGAAGTCTTTGCCAATAGTACCATCATTCAAACGACGAACGATACGGACAATATCAGCTACAACACTTGTTGCAGTTGGTTTTTGACCAGCACCTGGTCCGTAGTACATAGACTCACCAATACCGATAGATTCTACAAAGACAGCGTTCATTACGCCATTCACACTAGCAAGTGGGTGCGCTTTAGGTAGGAAGGTTGGAGTCACTTCTGCAGCAATACCTGAAGAAGTTTCCTCAATAGAACCAACCAATTTCACTACGTAACCAAGCTCTTGAGCTACAGCTACGTCTTCTGGTGTGATATTGCGGATTCCCTTGTGGGCTACATCATCAAAGGCAATCTTCATGCCAAAGGCAAATTGGCTCAAAATAACCATCTTGTAGGCTGCATCAATCCCATCTACGTCATTCGTCGGATCGCTTTCTGCAAATCCTAGACGTTGTGCTTCCGCAAGAGCATCATCGTAAGACCAGCCTTCTTCCACCATCTTGGTCACCATGAAGTTGGAAGTTCCGTTGACTACTCCAAGCACGCGCGTAATTTTATCAGAAGCCAAGGAATTTGCTAAAGTACGAAGAATTGGAATCCCACCAGCAACTGCTGCTTCGTAGTAAAGTGCTACCTTGTTAGCTTGAGCGATTTCTAGCAATTCTGCGCCATGGACAGCTAAAAGGTCCTTGTTAGCAGTAACAACGTGTTTTCCAGCTTCCAAGGCACGAGTGATAAAGGTTTTAGCAGGCTCAATACGCCCCATCAATTCCACTACGATAGTAATATCCTGGTCTGATAAAATATCATCCACATTGGTTACAAAGTTAAAGTCATTCCCTGCTGCAAGCAAGCGATTTTTTTCATCTTCATCCTTGACCAATACCTTAGCAACTTTGATATCTGAATGTGCTGATTGATTAATTTTTCCTCCATTTTCCTTTAGGAGGAAAGGCACACCACTTGCAACGGTACCAAATCCTAGTAAAGCAATTTTAACTGTCATCTTTATCTCCTCGAAATTTTCTAATATAGCCATTATAACAGAATTTTGTGAAAATTCCTATTATAGTAAATCACTATTTCAGTATAAAAAGAAAAAACGAATCAGACGATTCGCTCTTCTTAAAATCTGAAAATAGCTTTCCAGAAAGGATTAGCCGATTTTTTGCAGATTGAGCACTGCATCGTGACTCATCAAGACTTGACCATACTCTTGTAAGACTGAGCGACTGATATCACTATCGTCTGCAAACTCGCGCATACGGGCCAACAGCCAAGCTGGATATGGGCTTGGATGATTTTCAATATCCACTAAAATGGTCAAATAATAGCGCTCGTTCATTTTGTAGAGTTCAGAAGTTTCCATTTCAAAAGTCACTGTCTTGGCAAAAGCTACCAAGTCAGCCAACTTAGCAAAAGAAAGGATGTAGTAGATGTAAGGTTCTTTCTTACTCTCAGCTTCTTGTTCAGCCTGCTCTTGCTCTTCTTCCTTGGCTTCAACTTGCTCAAGAGATTGAATGGCTTCGATATCATCCTTGGTTTTGTCTGCTATGCTTTTTTCCAGGGTTTTGATAAATTCATCTGGAGACATTTGAGCCAATTCTTCCATATCTGGCAAATCCGATAAGTCTTCAAAATCTAGATTTTGGTCAATCTTTGACTTGGTCACAAAGACATCTACCTTATCAGGTTTTGGAGTCACACGGAAGCTCAACATGCCTGTATCCAGAAAGCTATCAGGCATCTCTAGCTCATCCAAGATAGCATAAAAGAACTCTTCTGTTTTTTCTTGAGGAACGAGAAAGTCAGCAATCTCCATTCCACGATCCATCAAATCCTCTAAAGACATCGTGATTTTTAAAGTTGTATCACTAATTTGTTTCATTTTCATTGCTAGTAACCTCATACTTTCAGTTCTATCTATTATACTAGATTTTTACGATTTTATCAAAAGAAGGCTCCTCTATACGGATAGATTTTCCCTAGGGTCTTTCTATAGGAGACTCCAAAAGAAAATTTCTGCAGACAGATAGAAAAAGCCTTCAAAATCGGCTCTTAGCCGATTTTGAAGACCTTATACATCAGAATACTTATAATTTAAAGGTTGCTACACCGAGGATAGAACGATTTAAGTTTCTGAGAATTTGAAGACTTTGCTCAAATTTCTTATAACGAGTCACTCCGTACTCTTCAACAAGAAGGACTGTATCTCTTTCCAAAAGAGATGATACATCCTGTAAATCTACAAAATGCATTCCTTTTAAAGCTTCTTGACTCTGTTTCAATTTATCTAGGATAGCTTTATTTGAGCTAACGATGGTCAATTCCTGTCCAGTATTTTTGTATGACAAAACATCTGCTAGGTTAGCAATTGTTGTAATCTCTGTTACAAAATCAATTTGATACTGAGAAAAATCACCTACTCTATTGATTGTTGGATTAAAGAGATAAACTAACACATTTCCCATCACAACCAAAATCACACAAACCACTCCAATAACAACTAAACGAAGAATCAGATTTTTCACATTTAAGCCAAGCGCTGTTTCACCATTTGCGTTCAATTCTTTAGAGTTGATGGTTTCCAGTTTTTCAATTTTCACATTTGCATAGGCATGTTTAAATTTCTCAATCAACCCATCAATTTTTTTCTCTAACAAGTCATTGGCATCTTTACTTGATGTCAAAATTTTCACACCAACCCCTGCATCGTCAATCATATAGTAGACGGTCAATTTTTTCCACCAATAGTCATTCGTTGAATTTTTCAAGGTTGTTTCTGTCGTGTCTAATTCACTGGCAATTTTTTTCAACTCACTGGGTTCTACATCATTGAAAAGATAAGCTCCATTCAAATTACCATCAATCAATTTCCCATAAAAATCACTATAACCACCAATTTGATGATTCAAAATCGTTTTGGCCGACTCTTTTGGAGGAGTGATTTTATAGATAAGATAAGTTGAATAACTTGTTGTATCTTTGACAGTGTTTTTATTCCTAACTGCTTTAATTGTAAATGGTACAGCAATGAGAGCAAATAAAGCGATGAGAGCTAAAATATTTGCTTTTCGCTTTTTATAAAGATTTGCAAACAAATCAGCTACTGAATAATGTTCAAACATGATTTTTTTCTCCTTTGTTTAGTAGATACTAGTTTTCCTTTGTAAGCATTTTTGCTACAAATATAATCACAAGAACAATTCCCCAGAATTGCATTGTAAATAAATTGAAGAAACTTTCTGAAAAGCTGCTTCTTGGCATAAAGAATAGATTATTCAAGATGAGTAGGGATAAAGCAAATAGGATTGTCCTTGAGCGATAGGCTACTTGCAGCATGGCTATAAATAATACGCCGAGTAAGAAACTAAGCAGAAAGACTCCAATCATACCATAGTCGGTATACAACTCCATGATATAACTACTTCCGATACCATGCCCTTTCAAGTATTCCTTGTTCAAGACAAGATAGGATAGATTGTGGGCATAACTATTACTATCAATAGCTAGTTCCACACTATTGGTTGTATGTTCAAAGGCTTTTCCTCCGAAAATGGCTCCCAAACTCCCCCTTGCAAAATAATCAAGAACAGGACCAAAAGTAAAATTACGGAAATCTCGGTAAGGGAGGCTACTGTTAAATAGAAAACCTCGAGCCAGAACACCAAAACTAGTTCCTTGTTTATAGATAAAGTCAAGTAAGATATCCCAGAAACCTGTATGGGAAACTTGGACATTATCCCGTACATAATTAAGTACTCCCATCGCTAACATGAGAATAGGAGAACCTACAAAAATCGCTAACTTTTCTTTAAACCCAATCCATTTTCCTTTTTCAGTTTGCTCCCGCATAAAGTAATAAACAAAAGCAAATAAAATACTTAAAATAAAGGGATTTCGTGTCCCAATTGCCAAATGAATAGTATTAGCTGCAATAAAGGAGACAAGCACTGCTGTGGCCTGCAATTTCTTTGGCTTGGTTGCCAGATACATACACATTGCATAGACCGTAAAGGTAGACAAAATGTAGGTAAAATAAGGCAGTTTACTTTCAAAATTTGCATAGTAGGCATAGTAGGAAGTCTGCAAACGATACAAGAGCCGTTCAAATAACCGAATGAAATAGAAAGGATAGGTTAGAAGAAAAACTCCTAGTGATACAAAGCGTAACCGCTTGATATAAACCTCTTTTAGAGAATTTCCTATATTTGCTACTTTTATTTTCTTCCTAGCTATGAAGTAACGAGCCAGGACGCCTCCTGTGGTCAAGCCCAGAATCGAAACCATGACAACTATAAAGGCAAAACGATAGGCTATTGGATGATAGGTATCCAAAGCACCATCCCTAAAATAATCAATGGTCGGTCTTGATACCAGAAATACAAAAATGGTTAAATAGAAAATAAAATGGATTAAGTAATACTTGATATCATTCCAACAAGCAATTAAGCTACTAACCAACAAGAACAATAAAGTAGAAAGTAAGCTAACATTATTATTATTAAACAGATACACAATTCCACTTACTAGCGTCAAGGTATAACTGACTATGGTCAAACTAAATAATAATCGTTTCCCATCAATCACTTGGTCACCCCCGTTCTAATGTAATTTTTTAGATTTTTCAATATTTTTCAGTAATAAGAATCGGTATAAGGAAATATTTATGAATAGGGCCAAAGCACTAATTCTTCTCCCCTTACGGAAAATTGGATTCCTAGAAATAGCAAAAGCATAGCCTTTTAAAAAACGATGAATCTGAGAATAGGCTTCAAACTGTTTATACTGATCATCTAGCAACATCTTATCCAGAATAAAGAAGTGAGCATAGGCCAATCTGAAAAAAGCGACCTCTTTCAAGTCAGGATAGTTTTTCACAACTTCATTATAAAACTTTTGGTAGATATCAATATAGGCTAAATCCTTCTTTGCATAGGGTTTGGTCGTAATACTATCCCCTCTATGGAAATAGTAATAATAGGGTTTAGTATTAACCACATACTTCTTGGCCAACTTGATTAAATCAAAATGGTAATAGGCATCTTCGTAAATCAACCCCTTAGGAAAGGATAGGGCAGTTGCAATTTGTCTCTTGATTAGCTTATTGCAAATCGTCCCAGGTATTTTTTCACCTATGAGGTATTCCTTTAGAAATGTTTGAGAATCACAGACAAAATAGTCATCCTGATTGGCTGACTGTGGGCTTTCATCATTAGCATAGACATTCATGACACCACAGCTTGAAACATCCGCATCTTCTTGAACTAATTGCTCATATAAGCTCTGAATCATTTCTGGATGGATATAATCATCTGAGTCAATAAAAATCAGATAATCCCCGTGAGCCTGCTTCATCCCATCATTTCGTGCTTGCGACAATCCTTCGTTCTTTTTATGAAGCACTGACACCCTGTCATCTTGTTCAGCGATTGAATCACACAAGCGACCACTTTCATCTGTTGCACCATCATCAACAAGAATAATTTCCAGATTTTGATAGGTCTGCTTCTGAATGGAAGCTATCGATTTTTCTAGGTACTGCGCCACATTATAGACTGGCACAATCACACTAATTAATGCAGTTTCCATGCTACTCCTCTAATAGTTTTTCTACTTGTTCGATTTGTTTTGTAATTGTAAATTGTTGAATGAATTGGCTAGCCTCATCGACATTAAAGTTTGAGGCAGAAGTCATGTAATTAGTAATCGCCTGAGCTGCCTCTTGATTGCTCTCAATGATTTGTCCAAATCGTCCTTCTTGGGATAATTCCTCAGCCCCTCCAACGTCCGTAGAGATAAAAGGGAGTCCCAGACTCAAGGCCTCCACATACACTCCAGGAAAGCCTTCTTGTTTAGACATAGACAAGAGAACTTTCGTCTGAGATAAATACTGATAAGGATTTTTTTGATAACCAAGGAAATGTACATAGTCCTCAATCTCATACTCTTTGACTCGTTTTTTCAGTTCCTCTTCCATATCACCAGCCCCGATAAAATAGAGATGATAGTTTTTTCCCTCTTGGTGTAATAATCGTATCACTTCCACTACACGGTCAGAACCCTTATTTTCCTCAATCCGTCCGATAGTACAGATACTTTGAGGAGCAATCTCGATATCGATCTTCTCTTGAGATTTTTCTAGAATAGTCTGAAAATCATATCCATTGTAGATTGTCTGTAATTTAGAAGCATAATCTGGATAAACTTCCTTGATAGAATTGCTGGTCTTTTTTGAAATCCCTACAATTGTATTCGCAGCATCCAACTGGCTTCTATGTGATTCTCTTTTAGAGCTATCCTTAAGAAGTTCTTCAATACTTCCATGAATCCAAGATATCTTCTTGACTTCTCTTCTTTTAGAGAACAACAGTGGTGGATTCATAATGGTAAAAGAAACTTCAACATCATAATCATCTTTTACAAGCAAACGACGAGTCAGTCTTGGAAAATAAATTCTCATTCTCCACAAAAAAGCTCGTAACCATCTGGTTTGGCGATAATCTTGAAGGGATTTTAAAATGCGTACATGCTTTGGAACAGATTCATATCCCTTGTCAAAGTGCTCCATTTCAAGAATATCAATATCATACTTTTCTGGATCCAGATTTGAAACAATGGTTGATAGAATCTTCTCTGCACCACCTCCAAGAGAAAAAGACCACATAAAAAATAAGATTTTTTTCTTAGCCACCATATTCTCCCTTGTATTCTGTATAAGACTTATCCATATCAGCGATGACAGCATCATGATGCGGTACCTTCTTGTCTGCTGGTGGAGGCGTCATATAATCCCCAAAAGCAGTTCTGAGATAGACATCATAGCCGATTGGAATAGGCATCTCTGTTCCTTCAAATGGCAAGAAAAGATTGTCTTCAAAAGACGTGATTGGGTACTTGTTTCTCATGTAGCCAGGACCTGAGCATAATTCTGTAATGCCATCACAATCAGCCAAATCATACTTAGTCATTTCTTTCTCAGCTTTTTTCCAGATGCGATAACGGAGAGATTTTGGAGTCAAACCCAGTAAAATGCGACTTCCCCATTTCATGAGAGCACCATGCTTTTCTGGAATAGTTTGCGCACAAAAGAGTGAATAAATCAAGGCCCAACGAACCTGTTTTTTCCGCTCAGCTGGATTTTTCGGATAATAATCCAAAGGCAAAACATCCAAGGCCAGACCATGTGGCAAATCCAAATCCTGCTGATAAGGCTTGATACAGGTGGTTTCCTTGTCACGAATGGTAATAAAAAGATTACGATCAACAAAATCCTTGTGACTCTTTGACAAGAAATAACGTTCATCTGCATAACGAGGCCATAATTCTGCTAATTTCTCATAATCTTTACGAGGCATAAAAAAGTCTAGGTCGTCGTCCCAAGGAATAAATCCCTTGTTTCGAAGGGCACCAATAGCGCCTCCGCCACAGAGATAACAGAGCAAATCATGTTCTTTACAAAAGGCCACAAAATATTCAGCCATCTCCAGACTACGAGCCTGAATTGCTTTTAAATCAGTCATATTGTTCATTATTCTTTCTATCGTATCGTTTCATTATACCACAAACAAGGAGTGAAAATCTATTGCAGACTGTAAAAAATCAAAGCCTGACTGCTATCCAAATAGCTATCAAACTTTGATTTTTCTGTCTTATACTCTTCGAAAATCTCTTCAAACCACGTCAGCTTCACCTTGCCGTAGGTATAGGTAACTGACTTCGTCAGTCTTATCTACAACCTCAAAACTGTGTTTTTAGCAGCCTGCGGCTAGCTTCCTAGTTTGCACTTTAATTTTCATTGAGTATTATCTTATCTCAAGCCCATTTGAGCGAGCTTGGTTTGATATTTGTTTTGATCAACCAGCAAGCCCAAGCCTCCATAAACATCATAGGCATCTACCCAGTCACCCAGTTCTGGAATCGTCAATTTTTCAATACCATTTTTTGCTCCATCCAAAACAGATAAACCGTTTGTTAGGAGGAAAGTATAGGGTACGTTGGTTGAGGTCATAGCAAAAACCTTTCCAAGAGCTTCAGAACCAGTGAAAAGTTTAGTGGGATCTTTAATTTGCTCTAAAATTGCTGTTAAAACTTGTTGCTGTCTTTTTGTACGGCCGTAATCCGCCTCATCATCATCACGGAAACGAGCATAATTGAGCAGGGTCGAGCCATTCATCTGCTGTTTTCCGACTTTAATGGTTTGGGTTGGAGACTCAGTCTCGGTAGCGTATAAATCATCTCCGACTGTAGCTTCTGTTAGGGGACGCCCATTCAATGTTGAAAATTGAGCATCAATCGTCACCCCATCAGGGAAAAGCGTGTCAATCGCTGTGGCAAAGGCCTGGAAATCAACCAAGGCGTAGTACTTAATGTCCAAGTCAAAATTATCTTTCAAGACTTGGCGAACCATTTCTGCCCCTTTTTGCCCCTCTTGTTCTCCTAACTCGTAGGCTACGTTTAACTTGTTATCTGTCTGTTTTCTACCGTTAATCACTTGACTATAACCATCTATATAGACCAAATTATCACGCATGAAACTGACTAGCTTCATTTTCTTATCTGAGCCCCCGACATTTAATACCATAATAGAGTCAGTTCGTGTCTCAACACTGTTCTGGCCGATTCGACCATCAGTACCCATGATTAAAATATTAACTCCATCTCTAGTGTCCTGACCATTAAAGACTTCTACTTGAGCTGCCCGGGCATCAGCAGTTTTCTTTGCGCTAGCATCTTGGTAACCACGCAAAAACATGAATACCATGGCCAAAGCCACACAGACCAAAAGTGAAAAAATCACCATAAAAATTCGTTTAAGACGGAGCTTCCGTCTTTTCTTTTTTGGAGGGAAAGAGAGTGCTTGTGATTTGGATTGTGAGCGACTCCGGTTCGCATAGCTTGGTAAGTCAACCTGCTCTTCTCTTTCTTGTTCCAAGCTAGAGCTACTATTTCCCCTAGCAAGAGTTAGCTTTTCTTGCAAATAGACAAACTCATTTTTTTCTCTCTCATTGAGATAGTGAATATTTTTTAGCAAATAATCATAACGCAACTGCTCATGATGACTTAAGGGATTTTCTTTACTCATCTTCTCTCCTTTCCATGGTCTGATATTGGATAAATAGGATAGGCACCCAGAATTTTATACTGGATTCCAATCGCTTCTAATTCTTTTTGGGCAAAGTGGACCAAGTCCTTATCGGTATAATCCACATCGATAATGAAAAAGTATTCACCCAGTGCTGTCTTGAGTGGACGACTTTCAATTTTTGTCAAGTCAATTCCTCGCCAAGCAAAGGTCGACAGGGCCTTATAAAGTGCACCTGGAAGGTTGTCAGGTAATGTCAAGGCCAAACTCATCTTTTCAGTTTGTGCTTGCAAGGGAATACTAGGCTTTTCAGCTCCTAGAACCCAGAAACGTGTGAAATTGGCTTCCATTTCCTGAATATCCTCGGCAATCAGTTCCAATCCATATTCTTCAGCAGAACTTCTAGGTGCAACTGCTGCAAAGGGCTGGTCTGGATGTTCGGAAATAAAACGGGCCGCATAAGCTGTACTAGCTGTTACCTCGATTTGAGCCTCTGGATATTGTTCATCGATGAATTTCTTTCCTTGAGCCAAGGCCTGTGGATGTGAAAAAATCTTTTCAATCTTAGTATGGCCTGGAACCACCATCAACTGCTGATGAATAGGCTGAACGATTTCTGCTACTGCTTGGATGTGAGCCTGATGAAAAAGATAGTCCAAGGTTTCATGAACACTACCCTCAATAGAATTTTCAACTGGCACCACAGAATAGTCCACTAATCCTTGCTCATAAGCCTTGATGACATCTGTAATGTTGGCAAAAGCCTGCAATTCCTCATGAGGAAAAGCTGTCTGCACAACGTGGTGTGAAAATGATCCTTTGGGACCTAGATAAGCAATTTTCATCTTAGTTCCTCTATAATTTCCTCTGGGCTTAGCTTGGTCACATCCAAAACCCGACTAGCCACTTCCTCATACCAAGCCTGTCTTTCTTGAAAAATAGCTACTAGTTCTTCCTTGCTATTATTTAGAAAAAGCGGTCGCTGATTGTCCTTATCAGCTGCGATACGTTGGTAGAGGGTTTCAAAATCTGCTTTCAGGTAGATGTTATCTGTATTAGTCTTGAGTAAGTCACGATTTCTCTGAGAAATAACCACTCCTCCTCCAGTTGACACGACTTGGTCTGTTTGTAGTAAATCAGCTAGGACTTCTGATTCTACCTGACGAAAGGCTGCTTCTCCCTTTTCAGCGAAAAAATTCGCAATGGACATACCTAGGCGCTTCTCAATCAGAGCATCCATATCAAGGTAATTAGGGTCCAAGCCTCTTGCAATAGTCGATTTTCCAGCCCCCATAAACCCTAATAACACCTTAGCCATGAATCAAGCTCTCCAAATCATCAAAGAAACTAGGATAGCTGGTATTGATGGCTTCTGCACGGTCAAGCTCCACCTCTCCATCTGCAACCAATAGGGCTGCGATAGCTGTCATCATGCCGATACGGTGGTCACCAAACGTATTGACTCTAGCACCGTGAAGAGCTGATTTTCCTTTGATAATCATCCCATCTGCCGTAGGAGTAATATCTGCTCCCATACTATTTAAGGCGTCTGCCACAACCTGAATACGGTCTGTTTCCTTGACCTTGAGCTCCTCAGCATCCTTGATAACTGTTACACCTTGGGCTTGGGTCGCAAGTAGGGCAATAATAGGCAATTCATCAATCAAACGTGGAATCAAAGCGCCACCAATCTCTATTCCTTTCAAGTCAGAAGACTCAACAGTCAAGGTAGCAGATTTAGCGACTGGATCGATTTCAGTTATTTCCAATTTTCCACCCATGGCACGAATGACATCAATAATACCGGTGCGAGTTTCGTTGATCCCCACATTCTGCAGCACTAGACGAGAATTTGGAACAATCAAACCTGCGACTAACCAAAAGGCTGCACTGGAAATATCTCCTGGTACGACCACCTTCTGTCCTGTCAATTTTTGTGGCCCTTGGACTGTGATTTTCTTACCGTCCACACTTAAATGACCACCAAATTGTTTCAACATATCTTCAGTATGATTACGGGTGCACTCTTTTTCGATAATAACTGACTCCCCCTTAACTTGTAAGGCTGCAAACATCAAGGCTGACTTGACTTGGGCAGAGGCAATTGGCAACTCATAATGAATAGGTCTTAGGTTTTTCGTCCCTTTTAAGCGAAGGGGAGGCAAGTCTCGTTCAGTTTGCCCTGAAATGCTGACGCCCATTTTTTTCAGTGGAAGGGTCACACGGTCCATAGGACGTTTGGAAAGACTATCATCTCCAAACATCTCTACTTCGAAATCTGCACCAGCAAGGACACCTGAAATCAGGCGAATCGAGGTGCCAGAATTTCCCATATTAAGGGCATTTTGTGGCGCTTTTAAGCCAGCCATGCCTACACCTTGAATGGTAATAACCCCATCTTTATCCTCAATTTCAACACCAAGGTCACGAAAAACCTGCATGGTCGAAAGAACGTCTTCACCTCGCAGAATATCATAAACCTTGGTCTCACCCTCAGCCAAACTTCCAAAGATAATGGAACGGTGGCTGATAGACTTGTCACCTGGGACGCGGATACTACCATGTAAATGGCGAATGTTTGTTTTTAGTTTCATACTGGACCTCATACTTGCAATACTTTTACCTATTTTATCATAAAAAGCCAGAAATTCCTTAAAAATTCCTGACTTTAGGATCGTTCTTTTCTTATTTCAGCAATTCTGAAACTGGTTCAAAAACAATTTTTTCAATGTCAGAAAGGTAAATGGCCAATTGTTGTTGCTTGGTAAAGAATTCTGACAAGAGGCTATTTCCTTGAATCTGTTTACCAAAGCCTTCCATCTTAGCTTGGAAGGACGCATCTGGCATTTGACCTGTCTGTGCTAGTTTTTGAATTTCCTCTTGAAAGGCAAGATATTCTGTAAAGATTTTGCTTGCCTCAGCATCTGCTGCAATCGCATCTTTAGCTGCTTTAACAGCCTTGTATTCTGGTAATCCGCGTAGACCGCGACTGAGTTCGTTTGCACTATCGTAAATATTTGACATGTTCTTCTCCTTATTTGATGACGACTGTATAGTCGGTATTTTCTGTTATGAGATGCTCAGCTCTTTCCAAGTCTTGAGCATTTTTAAATGAAATTTGTAGGATTCCGTGAATATCCTCACGATTTTCCTCGTTGATGTGGATGTTAACCAAGGAAGTTCCACGTAGCAGTTCCAAAATCCGCAGGATGACATCTTCTTCATCAGGAACGTCAACATAGAGGTCGTAAGAGCTATCCACACCACCACGCTTATGGATTTCCATTGTCTGGCGTTGTTCACGCGCTTGGTTAAAAAAGTTCCAAATTTGCTCTTCATCTCCCTTACTAATGGCCTGACCAATCACTTCCAAACGTTCCTTGAAATCCTCAATTCTATCCAGAATGGTCTCGCTATTGGACAAGAGAATGGAGGTCCACATTCCTGGCTCGCTTTCCGCAATTCGGGTCATATCTCGAAAACCACCTGCCGCAAAGCGCCTTGCCATCTCATGCTCTTGAGCATAGACCGCAGTCTGCTCCATGAGACTAGAAGCCAAAATATGAGGAAAATGGCTAATCTGAGAAGTGACACGATCATGCTCCTTGGCATCAATCTCGATAAAACGAGCATGAAGACCTGAAAGCAGATCCTTCATTTCCTTAAGCGTGTCCTGACTTGTCAGGCTTGAAGGTGTAAAGATATAATAGGCATTTTCAAAAAGATTGACATCTGCCGAAGCAGCCCCTGTCTTGTGACTACCAGCCATGGGATGGGCCCCGACAAAGCGAACAGACTTGCCAGCCAAATACTGCTCCGCCGCATCCACAATAGTTGACTTGGTCGAACCAGCATCTGAAATAATAACGCCTTCTCGCAAATCCAAATTGGCCAACTCCTTAATGAAAGCAATAGTTTGTTTGATTGGCAAGCTGAGGATAATGACATCTGCCAAAGGAGCAAAACTAGCAAAATCATCCGTTGCACGGTCAATCATGCCTTCTTTCAAGGCGATATCTCTCGAAGCTTGACTACGATTATAACCTAAAATTTCATAATCTGGATGATCGCGTTTGATACCAAGTGCCATAGAGGCTCCAATCAACCCAAGACCTGCGATATAGATTGTTTTTGCCATAGGAACTCCTTAATAGTTCTTTGTATAGTCTCGGTGTTTGGCTACCGCTTCTTTTAGTTCCTCAAGATTATCTGATGAGAATTTTTCGAGGATTTCTTGCGCCAGAACCGTTGCTACAACTGCTTCCATGACCATTCCTGCAGCTGGAAGAGCAGTCGGATCACTTCTCTCCACGGTTGCCTTGTAAGGTTCGTGGGTTTCGATATCCACACTCATAAGAGGTTTATAAAGAGTAGGAATGGGTTTCATGACCCCACGAACAACGATGGGTTGCCCATTAGTCATACCACCTTCAAAACCACCTAGATTATTGGTACGGCGAGTATAACCGTCTTCTTTAGACCAGAGAATTTCATCCATAACTTGGCTGCCTTTACGATAACCAGCCTCAAAGCCAAGACCAAATTCCACCCCTTTAAAGGCATTGATAGAGACAACAGCTTGAGCCAATCTTGCATCCAATTTTCTATCCCATTGGACATAGGAACCAAGACCAACTGGAACGCCTCCGACGACTGTCTCCACAACCCCACCGATGGTATCACCATCACGTTTGATTTGGTCAATATAGTCCTTGATTTCCTGTTCTCGTTCTTGGTTGACAATAGAAACTTCAGACTGGGCAGCTCTTTGCTTAATTTCAGCGACTGTCAGATTTTCAGGAACATCGATTTCCTTGCCACCAAAGACCACGACATGGTTGGCAATCTCCACATCCAGCTCAACCAAGAGGCGTTTGGCTACTGCACCAACTGCCACCCGCATGGTGGTTTCACGAGCTGATGAACGCTCCAAAGAATTTCGCAAATCATCAAAACGGTACTTAATCCCCCCAACCAAATCGGCATGACCTGGGCGAGGATGAGTAATTTTCCGCTTGCTTTTAAGGCGGTCTTCAATGTCCTCCGCAGACATGATGTCCAGCCATTTCTGGTGGTCCTTATTGATGACATCCATAGTAATAGGCGCCCCTGTCGTCTTCCCGTGGCGAACGCCCGAAGTAAAGACAACCTGGTCACTCTCAATCTTCATACGACCACCACGACCGTAGCCACCCTGACGGCGTCTAAGGTCCTCATTGATATCCTCAGCTGTCAATGGAAGTCCAGCTGGAATTCCCTCAATAATAGCTGTTAGACGGGGGCCGTGTGATTCTCCTGCAGTTAAATATCTCATACACTCTCCTTATTTTACCAAGTAGTCTTTCATCTCTTCCAGAGAAACTGGGTGAATGATCGCTGAACCAAGCTCTGGCACCAAGACCAATTTCAAGGTGTTACCACGCGCTTTCTTGTCATGAGTAAGAGCCTGATAAAGCTTGTCAACTTCCCAATTTTCATAGTCAACAGGCAAGCCGAATTTCTGACACATCTCTGTGATAGATTGGGTAATGCCAGCTGGCATGAGGCCTTTTTCCTCAGCAACCTTGGAAATCTGTACCATTCCCATGGCAACAGCCTCTCCATGCATGACCTTGCCATAACCGGCAGTCGCTTCGATGGCATGGCCAATAGTGTGGCCAAAATTGAGGTAAAGACGAATACCATTGTCCAACTCATCTTCAACCACCATCTTGCGCTTCACCTGACAAGAATGTTCAATCAAGGTCTCTGCATGTTCCAAAATACTCTCAACAGAACCATTCAGTCCCGTCAAGAGAGCCCACAGTTCTGGATCCTCAATCAAGCCATACTTGATAACTTCACCCATCCCTTCAATCAACTCTCTTTTTCCGAGGGTTTCAAGAACAAGTGGATCAATCAGAACCCCATCTGGTTGGGCAAAGGTCCCCACCATATTTTTAGCAAATGGTGTGTTAACGCCTGTCTTTCCACCGATAGAAGAATCAACCTGAGCTGTCAAACTAGTCGGAATCTGAACAAAGTGAATACCCCGCATATAGGTAGAGGCTACAAATCCAGCCAGGTCCCCAACAACGCCACCACCAAGAGCAACGATTCCATCGCTACGAGTCAGACCTTGCTTGACTAGAAATTCATAGACTTTCTGAACAGTAGTTAAATTCTTTCTTTCTTCACCTTCTAAGAAATCAAAAACAGCTACCTGAAAACCAGCATCTTCTAGGCTGAGCTTGACCTTCTCTGCATAGAGAGAGGCTACATGGTTATCTGTCACAATGACTACCTTTTGCGGTTGCCAGAGTTCTCGCAACCACTGACCAGCCTGGGCCATACAACCTTTTTCAATCTGAATATCATAAGGATGATGAGGAATATCGATTCTGATTTTCATAGGAGAGTTTCCCTTTCTTTATTGGTATTTTTCTGTTAAAGACTGCCAAATCTCTTCTGTCGGCATTTCCTTGCCTGTCCACAGTTGAAAAGCTTCTGCAGCTTGATAGAGTAACATTCCCAGACCATTGACTGCTGGATTGCCCTGACTTCTAGCCCATTTCAAAAACGGTGTTTCAAAGGGTTGGTATATGATATCTGCAACTAAAAGAGTTTCTGGTAAGACTATGTTTTCAGGAACAGGAGAGGATTGGCCATCCATGCCCACACTGGTGGCATTAACTAGCAAATCCGACTCGGCAATCCTTGCTTGCAGTTCAGAAACATATTCTAAAGCACACAAATCCACTTTAAAACCTGTCTGCTCCTGTAACTTGTCTAGGTAAGGTCTTGTTTTTTCCATAGAAACGGAACGAACAAAGACCGAAATCTGACTGACGCCATCCAAAATAGCCTGTGCCAAGATTGATTTAGCCGCACCACCTGCACCCAGCAGGGTCATCTTTTTACCTGAAATTGTAAAAGAAGGCAAGCACTTAAAAAATCCCTTGCCATCTGTATTATATCCAATTAAATTGCCATTCTCATTGACAACCGTATTAACCGCACCAATCAAGCGCGCTTCATCGCTCAGCTTATCCAAATAAGGAATCACCTGCTCCTTATAGGGCATGGACAGATTGATGCCAAACATCTGGTAGCGACGAATATTGGCCACTGTTTCTACCAAGTCACTCGCTTCAATCTCCCAAGCCACATAAGCACCGTTGGTATCTGTCGCCTCAAAGGCTCTATTGTGGATGAAGGGAGAAATAGAATGCTTAATAGGATTGGCAACAACTGCAGCTAAACGTGTATAGCCATCAAGCTTCATCCAAAATCTCCCTGATTTTTTTCATGCTAGCTAGAGAAATCTGCCCAGGGGCACTAACCTCATCCAGACTGGCAAAAGACCAACTCGAACCAGTCACATCCGCAGTGATACGAGAGACCTTGCCCACCTTACCCATAGAAATGGTCACATATTCCTGTTCAGGATTGAGGGTTTTAAAGCCTCGTGTATAGTTCATCAAGTCTAAGACATCCTGCTCCGTGTGAGCCATCACCGCAACCTTAACAAGTTTTGGATTTAGGATCGTCAACTCTGACAAGATTTCCATCATGTTCTCAGGTGTTTCTTGGAAATTATGGTAACTCAAAACAAGATTTGGGAAGTCCAGCATTTCCTCAAAAACATCCTTGTAGCTATAGTACTCAAAATCAATATAGTCTGGTTGATAGAGTTGCGCAACTTCCTTGATTAGATGGATATACTCTTCTGGAGAAAGGTCGATTTCTCCACCTTCGGAGCGAGTTCGTAGCGTGAAAACCAACTCACGGCCTGCGAATTTTTCAAAAATGGCTGGAGCTACCTGCAAAATCGCTTCTTTAGGCAGATAGTCGGCACGCCATTCAATGATGTCGGCATCCAGGTACCTCGTGGCATCCAGAGCCTGAGCCTCCTCTAAACTTCTTGGCATTACTGAAACGATTAATTTCATTTACTAACCTTCATACTAATCACCTTGAGGTAATTACTACTTTCATCTTTTTTATTATAGGCAAAATCTGCTGGAAGACCATATTTGTTTAAAATCTGGTAACTTCTTCCTGCAAAACCTTTATCAATTTGTTCTGTAAATTTCTGACGGGAAACATTGGCAGCATTGGTACTGGCAATGATAATCCCTCCCGGATTTAAAATCTCAAGACTCTGGGAAATCAACTTGTGATAATCCTTGGCCACAGAGAAAGTTTGTTTTTTATTCCGAGCAAAGCTAGGCGGATCTAGGACAATCACATCGTAGGTCAAGTCTTTGCGTTTGGCATATTTGAAATACTCAAAGACATCCATGACTATAAAATGATGCTCGTCTGTGCTGAGCCCATTTGCCTGAAAATGCGCTTGAGACAATTCTCGTGAACGTTTGGCTAGATCAACAGAAGTTGTCTGGCTAGCTCCTCCCATGGCCGCAGCTACTGAAAAAGCCGCTGTGTAGGAAAACATATTGAGCAAGGATTTACCCATAGCCAAGCCGTCAACTAAACTACCGCGAACCTCATGCTGGTCTAGGAAAATGCCTGTCATCAAGCCATCATTCATAAAGACTTGATACAGGACACCATTTTCTAAAACAGTGAAAAAGTCAGGTGCTTCTTGACCATAAACATGGGCAGATTCATAGTCCAAACCCTTAAAGCGGATTTTCTCATAAGCTCCTAAAACCTCAGGGAAAACCTGTCTAAAGGCTTCTGATATAGTCTGACGAATCTGATAAACATAAGAGTTATACCAAGAAAAGACGGCGTAGTCGCCATAAAGGTCCACTGTCAGACCTCCAAAGCCATCTCCCTCTTGATTAAAGAGACGAAAGGCAGTTGTCAAATCATCTTGATAGTAGGCGTTTCTCTTTTCTTTGGCTTTTCTAAACAACGTTTCAAAGAAAGTTTGATTGAAGGCCACCTTGTCTTTGCTGACAAACCAGCCCAAGCCCTTGTTTTGCTGAGAAAGGTAGGCAGTCCCAAGAAAGTTTCCTTCCTGACCCTGCACCTCTACTTCCTGATCCTTAAGATTGACATTCTCAAGATCACTGGCTTCTAGTAAAACTAGCCCCTTAGCAAGCTTCTTTTCAACCCTTTTGCTGACTCTTATTCTATTCATAACTACCATTATATCAAACTTTTAGACAATTCTCAAAAAAGAAACTACCCTTGCTTTTTTACTCTTCTTTTAAAAAATGGTATACTAGACTTCCTGCAAAACTAGGAAGTAAATGTGTAAGAATCACAATAAAAAATGCTCTTCCGTCTTGGAGGAGCATTTCTTTTTATCAACGAAAATCAAATAGCAAACTATGAAACTAGCCTCAGGTTAACTGTGAGATTATAGGTAGAGAGGTTGAATCAGCAATATGTGTCTGTCAAATTTAGTGACAAAGGTAGTAGAAGAAAGATGAAGAAATAAATCTGCTTCAATAGGTATCTGGAAAATTTGATTTTATAGAGAAGCCTTTTGTTACAAACTCAATATACTATCAATAAATAATATTATAGAAGCAACAATAATTATAATTTCACCTATCTGCATCATTCTATTTCGAACTCTAAATATATGTTCTATCAAAAATACTTGGATCACACACATTATAGGAATTAACGTTTTTGAAATTGAAAAATATCCCAATAAATAAACTATAAACAACAAAAATAGAACTATGTTATATTTCTTATTCAAAACATTCCTCCCTATATATTTTTGATTACCAATCTTAATCATTTACAACTACATTCTAACAAACTATAAAAGCGTTTGTCGAACTGAATTTATCAAGCAAGCGACCAACCAGCTCATCTTTTTTCTATTTCTGCCAATATGCGTGACAGGTAATAATGATAGCCAAAAATAGCAAGAGCAAGCAGGAGGATAAGAGCTCCTACTCCCAAGCTGATGGCAAGGATAGGGGAGAGAGACTGAACCAAGAATATACTCCCAATTACAAGGGCCATCAGGATTGCACTATAAATAAACAATAAAACTATGGCGACTATGCCATTTGAACGATTCACCAGGTCCGTAATGCTACTCCAATTGGTTGACAGATTTTTCACATCCTTAAAATAATGGTGACAAGAAAGGATGACACTGGCAAGGATCCATGCCACAATAAGGTAAATCATCGAAATGATGGGCAAGCCTAGATATAGAGAAAGACCAAGTAAAGTCAGAATTGGTAAAAAGGACTGAACAGCAAAGATAATCCAAAATTTCACTTTCACATAACGAGCAAAGTCAAAGGGTAAACTCTTCAGAAAATCAACATTTTCCCTCTCCAAGGACAAGGCAATTGAAGGCAGGCTGGTGATATTGTTATTGACAACTGCTATAAAGAGAGCTATAAAAAACAAGGGTAACCAGTATGGAGGATGAATGTCTGGAACTATCTGAGAATCTCGGATTTTGGAAATCAGACCGATCATCATGAGATAAGGAAGGAAAGCACTTGTAAAAAGCACTGTAACCACGCCAGTCCCCTGTCCCAAGAGGGTGAGGTGGTAGCGTAAAACCATGCGGAAAAATCCCTTTTTAGTGGTTGAAATTCTCTCCTTGCTGCGACGTTCTTTTTTGACCTTCTCCTCACTATTAAGCAGGATCACGTCATAAAAACGAGGAAGGACCTTCTTTTTGGTCAGATAAAGCAGGAAGAGAGTTAGTCCTATCCAAGCGAGCAGACCCAATATGGCTTCTATTGAAAAAGGCTCCACTGCTATTTTGTAAAAGATATGAAGAGGATAAAGGAGAAATGGAATGTCTCTAACTTTGTCAACAATACTTCCAAAAGTCGACTGAAGAAAGAAGATAAATATTAAAGGTATGAGAACTCCTATCCCAATCATCACATTCGAAAAAATAGACTGATACTTTCTGAAGACCCTAGTCTGAGCCAAGAAATGTACTGCCACTACCGTCACTAAAGTAACAGAGACAAATAATAAGGTCAAGGACAGTAGCATCAAAGGCAAACCCAGCCAAAGAGAAGGAGCTAGACTAATATAGAGGGCTAGAAAATAAGCTAGGATTGGTACAATTCCAGTTAGAGCTGGCAAGAGGACAGACAGTCCTTTAGCAATTATAATCTCTGATTCTTTAAAAGCATAGGGACTATAGGAGGCCAAATCCTTACTCTCATAAAAGACATTGTAAAATGCAGTTAAAGAAGTTGAAAAGGCAATCACTAGTAAAATAGCAACCATGAAACTAAAATAAACAGGCATTTCCTCAAAAGGAAAATGAATGGCTATAGTACTAAAAAAGATGAGCATCAAGAGACTGGAAAAAATGTAAGAACTTAGGACTCTAGCGGAAACATTTACTTTTTTTCCAGTATTTTTAGCTTGCTTCTTTCGTGGGTTAGCCAGATTAGCGTCTTGAGATGAATAGAGGATATTGATATCAACTAATTTTTTAATGACCGTGAGACGCATCTGAAACCTCCTCTTTTCTACCAGCAAGGCTAAGGTAGATACTTTCCAAAGACTGGTCTGGGTTGTCTTTTCTCAAGTCCTCTACCTTACCACAATAAATCAAATGCCCCTTTTTCAAAATAGCAATCCGATCACAGACTTGCTCAGCTACCTCTAGCACATGAGTTGAAAACAAAACTGTCTTACCTTTTTGCGCATGCTCCTTCATCATTTGCTTCAAATCAAAGGCGGCCTGGGGATCCAAACCAGTCAAGGGTTCGTCCAAAACCCAAATATCAGGATCAGACAAGAGTGCCCCGATGACAAAGACTTTCTGACGCATTCCGTGAGAAAGAGTTTCAATAACCTGATAGCGATTTTCAGCAAAATCAAAAACGTTCAATAGCCTAGCTAGACTAGCCTCCAAGTCAGATCTACTCAGATCATAGGATGAGGCGATCAATTCCCAAAATTCATTGGCCGTTAAGCGTAAAAATAAGTCAGGCGAGTCTGCTACGTAGCCAATCTTTCGTTTAATAGCCAAGCGATTTTCCGATAACTCCTGACCGTCTACCAAAATACGACCACTGCTGGGTGAAATGATACTGACTAGGGATTTTATAGTGGTCGATTTTCCAGCCCCATTATGACCAATCAAGCCCATAATCTCTCCATTTTCAATCTGCAAATTGAGATTACTCAAGGCCTCTTTATCACCATACAACTTACTAACATTTTGAAATTCAATCATGGGACAACTCCTATCTTTATCTGTATTATATATCGCTATACTAGCACTTTGATACAAAAAATCAATACTTTATTTTAAGTAGTTAAAACAGTTTCCTTCTATTCTTACGCAAACGTTTGCGCTAACCAATACTTTATGATAGAATAAAGAACAAGATTGACAAGTAAGAGGAAAAATCATGCAAAATCAAACGCTCATGCAATACTTTGAATGGTATCTGCCCCACGACGGTCAGCACTGGACGCGTCTGGCTGAAGATGCTCCACACCTAGCTCATCTGGGGATTAGCCACGTCTGGATGCCACCAGCTTTTAAGGCAACCAATGAAAAAGATGTCGGCTATGGTGTCTATGACTTATTTGACCTAGGAGAGTTTAACCAAAAAGGGACTGTCCGCACTAAGTATGGTTTCAAAGAAGACTATCTTCAAGCCATTCAAGCCCTAAAAGCACAGGGAATTCAACCTATGGCCGATGTGGTTCTCAATCACAAGGCTGCAGCCGATCACATGGAAGCCTTTCAGGTTATCGAAGTGGATCCTGTAGACCGTACGGTTGAACTTGGAGAACCCTTCACCATCAATGGCTGGACTAGCTTTACCTTCTATGGTCGCCAAGATACCTACAATGACTTCCACTGGCATTGGTACCACTTCACCGGTACAGACTACGATGCAAAACGCCGTAAGTCTGGGATTTATCTCATCCAAGGGGACAACAAGGGCTGGGCTAACGAGGAATTGGTCGATAACGAAAACGGAAACTACGACTACCTCATGTATGCCGACCTAGACTTTAAACATCCTGAAGTCATCCAAAACATCTATGACTGGGCTGATTGGTTCATGGAAACGACTGGTGTAGCTGGTTTCCGTTTGGATGCCGTTAAGCATATTGACTCTTTCTTTATGCGCAACTTCATCCGCGATATGAAGGAAAAATACGGTGACGATTTCTATGTTTTTGGTGAATTTTGGAACCCAGACAAGGAAGCCAATCTGGACTATCTCGAAAAAACGGAAGAACACTTTGACCTTGTCGATGTTCGTCTCCACCAGAATCTCTTTGAAGCCAGTCAAGCTGGCGCAAACTATGACCTTCGTGGCATTTTCACAGATAGCCTGGTTGAACTCAAGCCTGACAAGTCTGTGACTTTTGTCGACAACCACGATACCCAACGAGGACAAGCCCTTGAGTCTACCGTTGAAGAATGGTTCAAGCCAGCAGCCTATGCCCTCATTTTGTTACGCCAAGACGGCCTTCCATGTGTCTTTTACGGAGACTACTATGGGATTTCAGGCCAGTATGCTCAACAAGATTTCAAAGAAATCCTTGACCGCCTCCTAGCCATCCGAAAAGATTTGGCCTATGGAGAACAAAATGACTACTTTGACCATGCTAACTGTATCGGTTGGGTACGTTCAGGTGCTGAAAATCAATCCCCAATCGCAGTCTTGATTTCAAATGACCAAGAAAACAGCAAGTCAATGTTTGTCGGTCAAGAATGGACTAATCAAACCTTTGTAGATTTACTTGGTAACCACCAAGGTCAAGTTACAATTGATGAGGAAGGTTATGGACAATTCCCTGTCTCAGCTAGATCCGTAAGTGTCTGGGCAGTCAATACCATCTAATAGCTCATAATAACCAAGCTAGGTCCAAGCGGATTTGGCTTTTTTGTAGTCAAAAAAGACCTACCCAAATGGATAGATCTTTACTTGATTACAATTTACCTGCTACTACATCCAATAATTCTTGGATCTTAGCTTGGTTGCTTCCTCCTGCCATGGCCATGTCTGGTTTACCACCACCACGTCCATCGATGATTGGTGCTAATTCTTTGACAAGGTTTCCTGCATGAAGGTCTTTTGTCTTGCTTGCTACAAGGACATTGACTTTGTCACCGATAGCGGCAACTAGGACAAGAAGATCAGAGTAGTCTTTTTGTTTCCAGTTATCTGCAAAAGTACGAAGGGCACCGGCATCGGATACAGACACTTGACTAGCAATGTAACGATGACCGTTGACTTCCTTAGCATCTTTGAAGATATCGCCTGCGGCTGCAGCTGCGGCTTTTTCTTTCAACTCAGCATTTTCTTTTTGAAGTTGACGAAGTTGTTCTTGAAGTCCTTCTACCTTGTGAGGTACTTCCTTGACTTGAGGTGCTTTCAAGGTTGCTGCGACAGCTTTAAGAGCATCCTCTTGTTCACGATAGGCTTCAAAGGCTTCCTTACCAGTCACTGCCAAGATACGGCGAGTTCCTGAACCGATTCCTTCTTCTTTGACAATTTTGAAGAGACCAATCTCAGAAGTGTTGCCAACATGAGTACCACCACAAAGTTCAATAGAGTAGTCACCGATAGTCACGACACGAACTTCCTTGCCGTATTTCTCACCAAAGAGGGCCATAGCTCCCATTTCTTTAGCAGTGTCAATATCCGTTTCAACTGTCTTCACTTCAAGTGCTTCCCAAATTTTCTCGTTAACTTGCTGTTCAATCGCACGAAGTTCCTCAGCAGTTACTGCTTGGAAGTGGGTAAAGTCAAAGCGAAGGAATTCAACTTCGTTAAGAGATCCTGCCTGTGTTGCGTGGTTTCCAAGGATATTGTGAAGGGCAGCGTGAAGCAAATGAGTCGCAGTGTGGTTTTTCATGACACGGTGACGGCGATTGCTATCAATTACCAAGGTATATTCTTGGTTCAAGGCAAGCGGTGCAAGGACTTCAACTGTATGAAGGGCTTGACCATTTGGGGCTTTCTGAACATTGGTCACAGTAGCCACAACCTTACCTGACTCATCCAAGATTTGTCCGTAGTCAGCTACCTGTCCACCCATTTCAGCATAAAATGACGTTTCCGCAAAGATAAGAGAGGCAGTTCCTTCTGAAACAGCTCCTACTTCTGCATTGTCAGCAACGATAGCTACCAATTTAGAAGACAATTGGCTAGCATTGTAGTTGAAGACACTTTCTACAGTGATGTTTTGAAGAGTTTCATTTTGCATACCCATTGAGCCACCCTTGACAGCTGACGCACGCGCGCGTTCTTGCTGTTCTTTCATGGCTGCTTCAAAACCTTCACGGTCTACAGTCATACCAGCTTCTTCAGCAATTTCTTCAGTCAATTCAACTGGGAATCCGTATGTATCATAGAGTTTAAAGACATCTTGACCAGCAATGACAGATTGACCTTTTTCTTTCAAGTCTGCCACAATGCCTTGGGCAAAGTGTTGACCTGAGTGAAGGGTACGGGCAAATGATTCTTCTTCGCTCTTAACGATTTTCTCAATAAAGTCACGTTTCTCAAGCACTTCTGGGTAGTAGCTTTCCATGATTTTTCCAACAGTTGGAACAAGTTTGTAAAGGAAAGGCTCGTTGATACCCAATTTTTGACCATGCATAGAAGCACGACGGAGAAGACGACGAAGAACATAACCACGACCTTCATTTCCTGGAAGGGCACCATCACCGATAGCAAATGAAAGAGAACGAATGTGGTCTGCGATAACCTTGAAGCTCATGTTGTCGCCATCTTGGTCATAAACCTTACCAGACAATTTCTCGACTTCACGGATAATCGGCATGAAGAGGTCCGTTTCAAAGTTGGTCTTAGCCCCTTGGATAACAGCCACCAAACGCTCCAAACCAGCGCCCGTATCAATGTTCTTATGTGGCAATTCCTTGTATTCGCTACGAGGAACAGCAGGGTCTGCGTTAAATTGTGACAAAACGATGTTCCAGATTTCAATATAACGGTCGTTTTCAATATCTTCTGCAAGCAGGCGAAGACCGATATTTTCTGGGTCAAAGGCTTCCCCACGGTCAAAGAAGATTTCTGTATCTGGTCCAGAAGGTCCCGCACCGATTTCCCAGAAGTTGTCCTCAATTGGAATCAAGTGACTTGGATCCACTCCCACTTCAATCCAGCGGTTGTAAGAATCTTTATCGTCTGGATAGTAGGTCATGTAAAGTTTTTCAGCAGGGAAATCAAACCATTCAGGGCTTGTCAAAAGCTCATAAGCCCAAGTGATAGCTTCGTCACGGAAGTAATCCCCGATAGAGAAGTTCCCCAACATTTCAAACATGGTATGGTGACGCGCAGTCTTCCCTACGTTTTCGATGTCGTTGGTACGGATAGCCTTTTGGGCATTGGTAATACGTGGATTTTCAGGGATAATGGTCCCGTCAAAGTATTTCTTAAGGGTTGCTACCCCAGAGTTGATCCACAAAAGAGTTGGGTCATTTACAGGAACCAAACTTACTGATGGTTCTACTGAGTGACCTTTGGTCGCCCAGAAATCAAGCCACATTTGGCGTACTTGTGCACTAGATAGTTGTTTCATATTGTCTCCTTATTTACTTGTTTAATGTGATTGGCTTTCCAGCATTTCCACATAGTCAATCGCGACACAGAGGGAAATGACTAGGTCTGCATAAGCGTCTTCAAGAACCGTTACGGTATAGGTAGAGGTCAGATGGAAGAGTTCCTTCTTAATTTCCGCAATCAACTGATCGCGATCATCCAGCAATTTGAAATTCAAATCCCAGATATTGCCCTCGATACGAAGACCTAGATTATCAAACTCATACTTATCTCGCCAGAAGGTCAACTTCTTACGAATGACAAAACTCGAGCCATCCCGAAGCTGAATCTCAAAACGAGGAAGCAAGGTCAAGATTTCTTTACTAATCTCACTGACTTGTTCACCAGCCGCATCATAGATGGTAAAGGTTTTAGGAATCTTAAAAAATGATCCCTCCACCTGATAGGCAATTTCTCCCCTGTCATCCTTGATAGCGAAGCGTTCGCCTCCAAGACGAAACTTTTGTTTGACAAGAAATGTTTTCATCAACACCTCCAAAAATCAAAAGACAAGCTCATATCACGAAGGGCGAAAAACCGCGGTACCACCTTCATTCAATGAACTTGTCATTCTCTTGTTCTTATGCAATTGTATGATTGAGTAGCATGACTTCCTAGCTTAGATGGCTCGCAGCACCGCCATTTCTCTGGACTAAGACAAGTGAAAATCAATTCTCAACTTTCTTATTATAACGTTTTTTTAAGCTTGCGTCAACTGGAAATGATCTCCGTTGAATTAGACCAATTCCCTACATCTCTGATTACTTTTTCAGGATATATTTTTTCTTACTGCCATTTTTCTTTTTATCCCAAATTTTCATATTACTAAACACAGCTACTAGAATATTTCCAAATATAAAGGTGCCTATCACCCAATATATGGACTCAGTTGTTAGGTATTGTCGATCCAAGCCATCCTTTAAATGGAATAGTATAACAGTTTGGTTAACAATCATAAAGGTTGGCCAGAAACTTTTTTTGAAAAAAGTAGACATTTTCATTATTTGTTGCCGCTTTCTGTAAGGTTAATACTCAATAAAAATCAAAAAGCAAACTAGGAAGCTAGCCTCAAGCTGTACTTGAGTACGGCAAGGCAACGCTGACATGGTTTGAAGAGTATAGGCTTAGTATACTACTAGGCAAGCAAATAAGCAAATAAACAACTAGAATAGAAAAAGATAGGGCTCTAAAAACTGACTTCTATTCCTTAAAAACGAACCAGCTTGACTGATTCGTCTTCTTACGTTTATCTCCTACTTCCGATACATTTTAAACTGTAGGAAGAGGTCGCTATATTTCCCTGTCCATTTATGGTCAAATTTCTCATAAACTTCTAGGTGTTTCATGGTTTCAACATCGGGATAGAAGGCCTTATCTTCCTTTGTTTCCTCTGGGAGCAATTCCTTCGCTGGTAGGTTTGGTGTTGAATAGCCGACATACTCCGCATTTTGGAGAGCATTTTCAGGTTTCAACATAAAGTTGATAAAGGCATAGGCTGAGTTTTGGTTTTTAACTGTTTTGGGAATGACCATATTGTCAAACCAAAGATTGCTGGCCTCTGTCGGTACCACATAACGTAGATTTTCATTTTTTTCTAACATTTGGCTGGCTTCACCAGAGAAGGTCACGCCGATTGCAACATTATTCTGAATCATATAGCCCTTCATCTCGTCCGCAACGATAGCCTTGATATTTGGAGTCAGTTTGTAGAGCTTATCCACTGTCTCTTCCAACTGCTGCAGATCCTTGGAGTTGAGGCTGTAGCCGAGGGAATTGAGTCCTAGTCCCAGCACCTCACGCGCCCCATCAAAGAGCATGATAGAATTCTTATACTCCGGCTTCCAAAGGTCATCCCAATGCTCAGGCGCTTCATCTACCATGGTTTCGTTGTAGACAATTCCTAAGGTTCCCCAGAAGTAAGGGATGGAGAATTTATTACCTGGGTCAAAGGACTGGTTGAGAAACTCTGGTCCGATATTTTCGATTCCTTCAATTTTTGAATAATCAAGCGGAACCAAGAGGTCTTCGTCCTTCATCTTGTTAATCATGTATTCACTTGGAATGGCAATATCGTAGGTCGTTCCACCCTGCTTTATCTTAGTGTACATGGCTTCGTTGGAGTCAAAAGTCTCGTACTGAACTTGAATTCCTGTTTCTTCTGTAAACTGAGTCAAGAGTTCAGGATCGATATAGTCTCCCCAGTTATAGATAACCAATTTTTGACTATCTCGACTATTGATTTTACTATCTAAATGAGTCGCAATTCCCCACAAGACAAGGATAATCGCTGCAATTCCTGCTAAAAATGAATAGATTTTTTTCATGCTTGCTCCTCCTTCTCACGAGAGATAAAGTAATAACCTACAACTAGGATAATACTAAAGAGAAAGACTAGAGCAGACAGGGCATTGATTTCTAAGGAAATCCCCTTGCGAGCACGAGAGTAAATCTCGACTGATAGGGTTGAAAAGCCATTTCCTGTTACAAAGAAGGTCACGGCAAAGTCATCTAACGAATAGGTGAAGGCCATGAAATAACCAGTAATGATAGACGGAGTCAGGTAAGGAAGCATGATTTCCTTGAACATCTGAAATTGACTAGCTCCCAAGTCATAGGCCGCATGAATCATGTCGCCATTCATTTCCTTGAGTCGAGGCAAGACCATCAAGACCACGATAGGAATGGAGAAGGCCACGTGACTAGATAGAACGGTCAAAAAGCCAAGTGAAAACTTGAGTTGGGTAAAGAGAATCAAGAAGCTAGCACCAATCATAACGTCAGGCGCAACCATGAGGATATTATTGAGTGATAGAAAGGCTTCTTGGTATTTCTTACGAGACTGGTAGATGTAAATGGCACCAAAAGTCCCGATAATGGTCGCTATCAAGGCTGATAGGAAGGCCAAGAAAAAGGTCTGAGTCACAATTAACATAAGGCGACCATCACCAAACATGGTTTTAAAATGGCTCAAGCTAAAGCCTGTAAAGCTGTTCATGTCGTTTCCTGCATTAAAGGCGTAGCCAATCAAGTAAAAAATCGGCAGGTAGAGGACAAGAAAGACCAGTCCCAGATAAAGGTTGGCAAATTTTTTCATCGTTCTCTCCTTTCCTTGGTCACCCACATGGTGATGAACATGGTCAAGATGAGAATTACACCGATGGTTGAACCCATACCGTAGTTGTCATTGGTTAGGAAATTCTGTTCAATAGCCGTTCCCAGCGTAATAACACGGTTTCCACCAATCAAACGGGTCAGCATGAAGAGACTCAAGCTGGGGATAAAGACAGATTGGACCCCACTTCTCACTCCGTTCATAGACAGAGGGAAGATGACATGACGGAAAGTCTCCCACTTGGTCGCACCTAGGTCATAGCTGGCATTGATGAGATTGTTATCCATATCGTCCAAGACATTGAAAATCGGCAAAATCATAAAGGGAAGCTCGATGTAGCTTGCGACAAAGATAAAGGAGAAATCGGTAAAAAGCAACTGCTGTGAACCAATTCCGATAAATTCCAAGAATTGGTTAATAGAGCCATTCTGACCAAAAATCCCGATAAAGGCATAAGCCTTAAGAAGAAGGTTGATCCAAGTTGGCAGAATAATCAGCATAATCCAGAGTTGACGGTGTTTGAGACGGGTCAAAAAGAGGGCCGTCGGATAACTGATAAGCAGTGTCACAAAGGTCACAATGCCTGCATAAAGCACTGAGTTGAAACTCATTTTAAGATAGGTCAAGTTTTGTGACGCAAAGTAAGATTTGTAATTTTCTAAACTGAACTGGCCTTCGATGTTGAAAAAGGATTGACCGAAAATCAAGACCAAGGGTGCCAATACAAAGAGGGCAATCCAAAGCATGTAGGGCACTACAAAGAGTTTAGAGCTTGTTTTCTTCATCTCTTTCCTCCTCGATTGCATTGATCAAACCTGCTTCTTGCTCTTCGATTTCTACGTACTCCTCAATACGAGCATCGAACTCTTCTTCGGTTTCATTGAGACGCATGATGTGGATGTCTTCTGGTTCAAAGTCCAGACCGATTTCCTCACCCACGATAGCCTTACGGGTTGAGTGGATCATCCATTCATTTCCAAGTTCGTCATAGGCGATAATTTCATAATGAACTCCACGGAAAAGCTGGGTATCGACCTTAACTTGGAGCTTGCCTTCTTCAGGAAGGGTAATGCGCAAGTCCTCTGGACGAATAACGACCTCAACAGGTTCATTTGGCTTCATCCCACCATCAACCGCTTCAAAGCGTTTGCCGTTAAATTCGACCAAGTAGTCCTCAATCATGATACCTGGCAAGATGTTTGACTCCCCGATAAAGGTGGCAACAAAGTGGTTGATTGGCTCATCGTAGATGTCCACAGGGGTTCCAGACTGGACAATCTCGCCATCATTCATAACGAAAATCCAGTCACTCATGGCCAGGGCTTCTTCCTGATCGTGAGTGACAAAGACAAAGGTAATGCCCAATCGTTGTTGTAATTCACGCAGTTCGTACTGCATGTCTGTTCTTAATTTCAAGTCCAGCGCTGACAAGGGCTCATCCAACAAAACCACACGGGGTTGGTTGATGATAGCACGGGCGATAGCCACACGCTGACGTTGTCCTCCAGAAAGTTTGCGGATGGAACGTTTTTCATAACCTTCCAACTGAACCATCTTGAGAACTTCCGCTACGCGTTGCTCGATTTCTTTCTTGTCAATCTTGCGCAAGCGAAGTGGAAAGGCAACATTTTCAAACACATTCATATGTGGAAACAAGGCATAGGATTGGAAGACCGTATGGACATCACGCTTGTTGGTTGGAATATCATTGATACGAACACCGTCTAGCATGATATCTCCTGTCGTCGCATCCAGTAAACCTGCAATAATGTTTAGGATAGTTGATTTCCCCGAACCAGATGCACCTAGAAGGGTGTAGAATTTCCCTTCTTCCAACTCAAAGTTGATGTCTTTGAGAACCTTGGTGTTGCTGTCTTCAAAAACTTTAGAGACGTTTTTGAATTCGATAATTGGTTTTTTCAATTGGTATAAATTCCTTCTTTTTCATAGATTAACAGATCGGGGCTCTGTCAGGTCGCCACTACCTCTTGCAGGGAGTAAAACCACCTGCATACATCTTCGCTACCGATAGGCTTTCACCCCCTTTCCATGACATAGCAGCAGCTTTTCAAATACAGCTTCCTACTTGCTTTCACCCAAGATCCGGACTTCTCTTTCAAGCGTAATACCTGAGTGTTCCTTGACTTTTTCGATAACCGATTGGATCAAGTCCTCGTAGTCTTTGGCCGTTCCATCTGCGACATTGATCATAAATCCTGCATGCTTTTCTGACACTTCTACGCCACCGATACGATAGCCTTTCAAGCCAGCTTCTGAAATTAACTGACCTGCAAAATGCCCGACTGGACGCTTAAAGACCGAGCCACAAGATGGGTATTCCAAAGGTTGCTTGAGTTCACGTAGGTGCGTCAAGCGGTCCATTTCCTGCTTGATAACCTGATGGGTTCCTGGAGCTAGGGCAAATTTAACTGACAAGACAACTGCACCAGACTCCTGAATAGCTGAATGGCGGTAACCAAAAGCCAAGTCTTTAGCAGACAGGGTTTCGATTTCTCCATCCTTGGTCAAGACCTTACAAGACTGCAAGATGTGAGCAATCTCGCCACCATAGGCACCCGCATTCATAAAGACAGCACCGCCAACGCTTCCTGGAATACCACAAGCAAACTCAAAGCCAGTTAAACTATGACGGAGGGCAATGCGAGTTGTTTCAATCAAGTTAGCCCCAGCTTCTGCTTCAATGGTATAGCCATCAACAGAAACGTTATTGAGCTTGTCACACAAGATGACAAATCCACGAATCCCACCATCACGAACGATGATATTGCTTGCATTGCCAAGAACCATCCAAGGGATATTTTCTTGGTTGGCAAATTTCACAAGGCGCGCCAACTCAAAACGATTTCGTGGAAAGACCAAATAATCAGCCTCTCCACCTACTTTTGTATAACTATAGCTATGCAAGGGTTCCTTAAAACGGATATCAATTCCTTCTAAGATTTCAAGCATTTTTTCTCTTACAGACATGTCACTCTTCCTTTTACAAAATTCATTCCATTATACCATTTTTAGAGACATTTGACGACCATAAAAATACCTTGTTTGGATTTTGCATAAGAAAAAGAGGTTCCCCCCTTTTTATGATTTTTTACAAAAGATTTCCTTGGTTCCATAGGCAACCAGAACGAGATCCAGTGCTAGAATCACTTCAACCAAGACTGGATTTGTCAACCAGCCTACTTGGAAAAGAGATGGTGCCAGATCAAAGAAGGCATGCAAGCCATAGGCTGCTAGGAGATAAATCCATTTCTTCTGGCGAACAGCTTGGTAAACCCAAACTGTCAAAAGTAATTGGAAACCAAGCGCCAAGATTCGCTCAAAACCAAGCAAATAAATCTGCCAGACCGAAAGTGACTGAATGGTTTTTAACATATTTTCAGACAGTAATTGCATAACCTGTGGATTCTGAGTTTGAACTGCCGAAAGAACGATGTAAAGATTGAGTAAACTAATAAGGCCTAGAAAAATCAACTCCAAGCCACCATGCCCTAGGCCATAGGCCAAGGCATCTGCCTTTTCCAAACTTCTCTTTTTCTCCAACCATTTGAAGAAAACAAGACGAGCCGTTTCCTCAAAAAATGCTGCCATGGCTAGGCCATAGATAATATAGATAAGCGGATGATCTTGCAAGAGGGCAATACTACCGTCTTTTTGAGGATGCAAAATCAAGATATGCACCAGTTTTTCCAAAATCTGCGAAGAGACAAAGAAAGCGACTGCACCCAAGCCCAAGACAGCTAGATTAATCTGGTATTTCTTTTTGGTAAACCAAATGCTTCCTATCAGAAAAGCTAGCAACAGCAACATGGTAATAATGATATGAATGGTCATTTTCTTCTCCTATTCTGCCTTTTCAATATCTTTTTTCATCTCGTCAACATTGAACTTAGCAAACAAGTATTGACGGTCTTGGACTGGGAAACGTTGGTCCAACTGGTCAACTGCTCCCACCTCGATAATGCCTTCCTTGATGACAAAATCCATGACATGTCCACCGAAGGTCAAATCATCTGATATGAAGTGCAGATGGTAGCCTGCCACACTGACCCCATGGAAAATCTGAGGCGTCCAGAAACCAACAATAGTCCCCGCAACATTGTCACGACTATATTCCGGTTGATGGGTTGCGATATCAGCAAACTTGGTATCGGGTGTTGACTTAGGAATCATACGCACATGCATATGTGAAAATTCCCCCCGAATCTTGATAGAGCGGAAAAGATTTTCCCCATCATAATAAGACTCAATTCGTTCTTTCAATTCCTTGTCTGTCATCTCAAAGCGCTGGCGGAAAATGACCTCTGCCTGATGCGGTACCACTGCAGCGTAAGGAATAAGGGCATCTGGTGACACTTCCACAATTTCTGGCTGGTCTCCTGACTCTTTGGCCTGATAAGCCTTGCCATCCAAGACAATCAATTCCCCATCAATGGAATCCAAGGTTCCCAAACCAAGGTCACCATGTTCTAGCAATTCTCCTACTGTCATAGTACCACCATAAAGGCCAGCCATCAAGGCTCCAAGAGTATTGTATTGAAATAATTTCACTGGTTCCTGCACGTTCTTATCCATTCACTTTCTTGTCTGTTATTCTATAAATCTTACTCCTAAGTATACCACATTTGCCCCTAGATGTGAACGAGAGAAACGCTCTAGACATTGCCAAGAAGGAAAAAAAAGGGTACAATGTAACAAAATCAAGGGAGGTCTGGAATGAAGAAACAAAGCAAGTACAAAGAGGTCGTTTCCTATCTGAAAAATGGTATCGAGTCTGGACGATTTCCGACGGGTAGTCGCCTGCCTTCTATCCGTCAACTGAGCCTTGACTTTCACTGCAGCAAGGACACCATTCAACGAGCCCTGCTGGAATTACGGCACGAACAATACCTCTATGCCAAGCCTCAGAGTGGCTACTATGTATTAGAACAAGGGCAACATCAAGACCTAGAAATCGAGGTTACCGACGAACATGCCAGTGCCTATGACGATTTCCGACTCTGTGTCAATGAAACCTTGATTGGCCGAGAAAACTACCTCTTCAACTACTATGACAATCAAGAAGGATTAGAAGACCTAAGACAATCCATTCACAAACTCCTCTTTGACCAAGCTCTCTACTGCAAGGCTAACCAACTAGTACTGACTTCTGGAACCCAACAAGCCTTGTTTATCCTCTCTCAAATATCCTTTCCTAGCCAAGCCAAGGAAATCTTGGTGGAACAGCCAACCTACCATCGGATGAATCGCCTCTTGATTGCACAGGGGCTGGACTATCAAACGATTGAACGAGGCATTGATGGGATTGACTTGGAGGAGCTGGAAGGCCACTTCAAAACAGGAAAAATTAAGTTTTTCTACACCATTCCTCGATTTCACTATCCCCTAGGCCATTCCTATTCTGAGCAGGACAAACGAGCTATTCTTGACTTAGCAGCCAAATATAGTGTTTATATCGTCGAAGACGACTATCTGGGGGATTTGGACTCTAAAAAGGGCCAGACCTTCCACTATCTAGATACAGAGGAACGCGTCATTTATATCAAATCCTTCTCAACCAGCCTCTTTCCAGCCTTGCGGATAACAGCACTCATTCTTCCAAATACTATCAAAGAAGCCTTCGTGGCCTACAAAAATATCCTAGACTACGACAGCAACCTCATCATGCAAAAGGCCCTGTCACTCTATATTGACAGTCAATTGTTTGAAAAAAATCGTTTGGCTCGCTTGACCAATCATGAATCTTACCAAAAACAAATCGAGGAAAGGATAACTAAAACACCTTGTCCCCTTCCTCATTATCCCCTACACGATGGTTTATTGCTAGACCTGAGACAGTATCCTAAAATCGCCAGTCTCAAACACAGTCAACTGGGCTTGGACTTCTTTGAAGAGGCCTATTTAAGCACCTGTCCTTATCAATTTGCCAAGGTGTCCCTAGACAATCTGGAAAATGTTTTAAACTATTTAAAAGCAGAATTGGAATGACATCCAACTCTGCTTTTTCTTATTCTTCAACTTCAGTTAAACTTGCTGCTTTTTCAAGATAGCTTTGGTAAGTTCCTTCATCCTTAAGTTTTTGGATGACCTTGTCTACCACTTCTTTCAAATCATCACTATTTTTTCTAAGAGCAACGACATTGGCGTCGCCGTCCTTCATCTTCAAGCTGACAGTTGCGACAGCTAAGCCAGCGTTTTTAGCAGCATAACTAAGTGCAACAGGCTCATCCATATGAACAGCATCTATTTTTCCAGCCTGCAATTCATTGACTGCTTCACCCATATTAGTTAGGGAAGTTAATTGAGCTTTTGGCAATTGTTCCTTGACCATTGATTCTGGAACAGTCCCTTTTTGGGCTGCAATATTAGCACTTTCTAGGCTAGTTAAATCCTTGTATTTTTCCACATCAGCCTTACGAACCAAGAAACTAATCTTGTTTTCATAGTATGGGATTGAAAAATCAAAGACTTCTTTTCTCTCGTCAGTAGCACTAATTCCTGCAACTGCTAGGTCAGCCTTACCAGTTTGAAGACTGGTCAAAACATTGTCAAAACTCATGCTTAAGATTTCCAACTTAACCCCAAGTTCATCAGCGATAGCCTGAGCCATGTCGATGTCTGCACCGACTACCTGGTTCTTTCCATCAACCAATGATTGAAATTCAAAGGGTGCATAGTCAGGACTGGTTGCCACAACTAATTTCCCCTTTTGCTTAATGGCCTCAACAGCTGACTGAGAACCATTAGAACCTGACTGGCAAGCTACTAAGAAGAAACTTGCAAGAAAATTACATAAAACAAATATCCATTTTTTTGATTTCATAAATAAACAACCTTTCTGTTAATTTTGTATAATTATAACGATATCCAAGTTACTTGTCAAGTGTTTTTTAAATTTTTATCTCAAAAATATTTTTTCGTTCAAAAAAAGGAGCCATCAGTTGATTTCAAGCTCCTTTTTATACAGAATTAAACTATTTTATAGTTCGACAATCTTACCTGTTTCAAAGTAGACAACCCATTCACAGATATTTTTAGCATAGTCACCGATACGCTCCAAGTAGGAAATAACTTGGAAATAATCACGACCCGTAACAATGGCTTCTGGATTTTTCTTAATCTCTTCAGTCGCAAGGTCACGGATAGTTTCAAAATAGTGGTTAATTTGCTCATCCATGGAGGCCACCCGGTATGCGTCGTCAACAGAACCATTAAGATAAAGATCAAGTGCTGCTTCAACAACGCTTTTAACTTCACGTCCCATTTTTTTAATTTCTTCCTCTACAGCTGGGATGCGTTCTTCCCCCTTCATACGGATGGTTGCCTGGGCAATGGCTACAGCGTGATCCCCCATACGCTCCACATCTGATACAGCCTTAAGGACAGTCAAGACTGTACGCAAATCTTGAGAGACTGGTTGTTGGAGTGCGATCATTTCAAATGATTTCTTTTCCAGTTTCACTTCGTATTCATTTACTTCTGCATCATCTTCTATGACCTCTTTTGCCAGGTCACGGTCATGCGTGACAAAAGCACGTACCGTACGATTGATTTGTGAGAGCACTTCTTGTCCCATAGCGTAGAACTGGTTATGTAATTTCTCTAAATCTTCTTCAAATTGAGATCGTAACATCTTTCATCTCCTTATCCAAATTTTCCTGTAATATAGTCTTCCGTTTCCTTGTGTTGGGGATCAAGGAACATCTGCTTGGTATCATTAAATTCAATCAAATCTCCATCTAGGAAAAATCCTGTCTTATCAGAGATACGTGAAGCTTGCTGCATGGAACGGGTTACCAGAAGCATGGTGTACTTGTCTTTTAGACCATACAAGGTTTCCTCAATTTTACCAGCTGAAATCGGATCCAAAGCCGAAGTTGGCTCATCCAAGAGGATGATTTTAGGACTAGTTGCCAAGACACGGGCCACGCAGACACGCTGCTGTTGACCACCTGACAATCCAATAGCTGAATCATATAGACGATCCTTGACCTCATCCCAGATAGAGGCACCTTGCAAGGCTTTTTCTACGGCTTCATCCAGAACCTGCTTATCCTTAATTCCATTGATACGAAGCCCGTAGACAACATTCTCATAGATAGTCATAGGGAAAGGATTAGGTTGTTGGAAAACCATTCCGATTTCCTTACGTAATTCAACCGTATCTGTACGCGGACTGTAGATGTTGTGACCATTGTACACCACGGATCCAGTTGTGGTCACCTCTGGATTGAGATCTCCCATGCGGTTGAGAGACTTGAGGAGGGTTGACTTCCCTGATCCAGATGGACCAATCAAGGCTGTAATTTCCTTAGGTTGGAAAGATAGGGAAACACTATTCAAAGCCTTCTTTTTATTATAATAAACGGACAGGTCTGATACCTGTAAAATCGCATCTGTCATACGGTTTCCTTTCTAACCAAAGTGACCAGATACATAGTCATTGGTGGACTGTAGCTTGGCATTTTGGAAAATAGTTGCAGTCTTATCATACTCAATCAAATCACCCAAGTAAAAGAAGCCTGTATAGTCACTTGCACGAGCAGCCTGCTGCATATTATGCGTTACAATGATGATGGTAAAGTTTTTCTTGAGCTCAAACATGGTCTCTTCTAGTTGCATGGTCGCAATCGGATCCAAGGCTGAGGCTGGCTCATCCATTAAGAGGATATCTGGCTTAACAGAGATGGCACGAGCGATACAGAGACGTTGTTGCTGACCACCTGATAAGGTCAAGGCTGACTTGTGGAGATCGTCTTTAACCTGATCCCAGAGGGCAGCCTGACGAAGGGAGGTTTCTACGATTTCATCTAGGACTTGCTTATCCTTAACTCCAGCACGTTCATGCGCAAAGGTAATATTACGGTAAATTGACTTAGCAAATGGATTGGGGCGTTGAAAAACCATTCCAATGTGTTTACGCATTTCATAAACGTTGATTTCTGGACGGTTGACATCAATTCCACGATAGAGAATCTGCCCAGTTACTTTAGCAATATCAATAGTATCATTCATGCGATTGAGACTGCGTAAGTAGGTAGATTTCCCCGACCCCGACGGACCAATCAAAGCTGTAATTTTATTTCTTTCAAATTGCATATCAATCCCCTTAATGGATTCATTTTTACCATAGTAAACATGGACATCCTTAGTAGAAAGGGCTACTTTTTCTTCAGGAAAGGTAAGGATATGCTTCTCATCCCAGTTATATGTTGACATGGCTTCTCCTTTAGGCAGCGGTTAATTTCTTGTGTAGATAGCTTCCGAACTTACGAGCTCCAAAGTTAAAAATCAGGATAAAGATCAGGAGCACAGCGGCAGAACCTGCTGATACAATGGTTCCATCTGGAATAGTGCCTTCACTATTGACTTTCCAGATATGGACAGCCAAGGTTTCTGCTTGACGGAAGATAGAGATGGGGCTAGTCACACTGAGGATATTCCAGTTAGACCAGTCAAGAGCTGGCGCCGATTGCCCTGCTGTATAGATCAGAGCTGCAGCTTCGCCAAAGATACGACCAGATGCCAAGACGACACCCGTTACAATACCTGGAAGCGCTTCTGGAATAACAACATGAACCACTGTCTCCCAGCGAGAAATCCCAAGAGCCAGACCAGCCTCACGTTGGGTATGGTGAACGTGTTTCAAACTATCCTCTACATTACGCGTCATCTGAGGCAAATTAAAGACTGTCAAGGCCAAGGCACCTGAAATGATTGAAAATCCATACTCAAACTGGACTACAAAGATCAAGTAACCAAAGAGACCCACCACCACTGATGGTAAAGAGGACAAGATTTCAATACAAGTCCGCACAAAGTTGGTAACAGGACCTTTTTTAGCATATTCAGCCAAGTAAATCCCAGCTCCCATAGAAAGAGGTACAGAAATAA
Organism: Streptococcus pneumoniae; assembly: GCF_001457635.1. Classification (NCBI taxonomy): domain Bacteria; kingdom Bacillati; phylum Bacillota; class Bacilli; order Lactobacillales; family Streptococcaceae; genus Streptococcus; species Streptococcus pneumoniae. The sequence continues at coordinate 1,310,530 of NZ_LN831051.1, read as the reverse complement.
TCAAGGTAATGACCAATAGGAAAAAGGAATTGTAAAGCTGAATGCCAATCCCACCACCTGCTTGAAAAGCAGAAGACCTTCCAGTCAAGAAAGACCAAGAGATATGGGGCAAGCCCCGAACCAAGATATAGAGAATCAAGGAAGCCAAGATTGTCACAATGATGCTAGCAATCGTATAGAGGACAGCTGTTGCAAGTTTATCTAATTTCTTAGCGCGCATAATTTTTCTTTCCTCTTTCTTTCGTAATCAATTTAATCACACTGTTAAAAACTAAACTCATCAAGAGCAGTACCAAGGCCAGTGACCAGAGAACATTATTATTTACAGTTCCCATGACAGTGTTCCCAATTCCCATAGTTAATATAGAAGTTAAAGTTGCAGCTGGTGTGGTCAAGGAAGTTGGGATAACAGCTGAGTTTCCGACAACCATCTGGATAGCTAAAGCCTCACCAAAGGCACGCGCCATCCCAAAGACCACTGCAGTGAAAATACCAGAACGGGCCGCCTTCAAGATCACACGCCAGATAGTCTGCCAGCGAGTGGCTCCCATAGCGAAACTTGCCTCACGATAATAACGAGGAACCGCACGCAAGCTATCCGTTGTCATAAAGGTTACGGTCGGCAAAATCATGACAAAGAGGACGGAAATCCCTGACAAAATCCCAAAACCAGTCCCACCAAAGACACTGCGAACAAAGGGAACGACGACTTGCAAGCCAATAAATCCGTACACTACTGAAGGAATCCCAACCAGGAGTTCAATAGCTGGTTGCAAAATCTTCGCCCCTTTTGGTGATACTTCGGTCATAAAAACTGCTGCACCAATAGCAAAGGGTGTTGCGATAAGGGCTGAGAGAATGGTAACGATAAAGGAACCCAAAATCATAGGAAGGGCACCAAATTCTTTACTAGAAGGATTCCAAGTTCCTCCCAAAAGAAAGTCAAAGATATTCACACCATTGACAAAGAAGGTCGACAAGCCTTTTTGCGCTACGAAAACCAAAATCATGGCCACAAGGATGACTATCAAAGAAAGACAGGCAAAGGTCAAACCTTTTCCTAATTTCTCCAGACGAGAATTCTTTGATGGAAGCAACATTTTCTTAGCTAATTCTTCTTGATTCATTATTGTCTCCCTTCCAACACTGTCACAGTTCCGGCAGCATCTTTTTCAACCTTCATTTCCTTAATCGGAATATACTTCAATCCTTTGACAATCCCTTCTTGGGTCTCATCCGAGAGAACAAAATTGAGAAATTCTGCAGCTAACTCATTGGGCTGCCCCAATGTATACATATGCTCATAAGACCACAAGGGCCAATTATTGCTACTTATATTTTCTGGACTTAAGTCATAGCCATTCAACTTCATGCTTTTGACCGAATCATCTATATAGGTAAGAGATAAATAAGAGATAGCTCCTGGACTTTTTGATACGATTGATTTTACCGCTCCATTTGAATCCTGCTCCTGACTTTGCATGGCAGACTGACCTTCCATAATGACAGTATCAAAGGTAGCACGAGAGCCAGAGCCGGCTGCCCGATTGATAACAGAGATGGGTAAGTCCTTACCACCAACCTCTTTCCAATTGGTTACCTCACCTATGAAGATTTGACGAAGTTGCTCTGTCGTTAGATTATCAACATCAACCTCCTTATTGACAATCAGAGCCAAGCCAGCTACCGCGACCTTGTGGTCAACAAGAGCAGAAGCATCAATTCCGTCTTTTTCCTCAGCAAATACATCTGAGTTTCCTATATCAACTGCCCCAGACTGAACCTGGGACAAGCCTGTACCAGAACCTCCCCCTTGGACATTGACCGTTTTTCCAACATGGATCGTGCCAAATTCATCTGCCGCTACTTCAACCAAGGGTTGCAAGGCAGTTGAGCCAACAGCCGTTATGGATTCTCCACGATCAATCCAGCTAGCACAGCCTACTAAACAAGCCGTCAGCCAAAAAGCGATAAGAGACAGAGCAAGCTTTTTTCTTTTTTTCACTGTTTTTCTCCTCGAAAATAATTATGAATACTGTGAATTTTTTAAGTAGTTCTTTATGAGTTGACGCATGAATTCTTACCAAATTTCTGCGCAATTGATTATTTATATAATATAGGCTATATTACTCTTTCCTAACCTCCTTTTTTCATATGTGGATAAAATCTCTTGTCTATCCCTTCCCCCATTGTCACCCATTATAGTCATTTCGTGTCTCTTTTTCCCCTTTTTAATGCAAGGGAAATTACTCTCCTTAGATGATAATCTAAAAGCTAGAAAGGTATCTCAAATCTCTCTACTCTCCCAGACTAGTTTACAACTAAAAGGAAAAGATTCTATTTTATGAGAAATCTAGTTTACAAGCGGTAAGAACGCTAATAACTAAACTTCTTGTACTCTTTGAAAATCTCTTCAAAGCAGTGTTTTGAGCTATCTATGGCTAGCTTCCTAGTTTGCTCTTTGATTTTCATCGAGTAGTAAAACTACATGTGATGGCAATCAAGATATCAAGAATCATCCTACTAAAAAAATCCATACTTTCACTATAACATAGAATAAGATATTTGACTAGCATTTTCATTTGAATCTGAGGCCTTTTGGAAAATAATTTTTCAAAACATTTCCAGTAACCTTTGCAAAGCCCAAGCCATTGCCTTTAACCAAAACTTGGTACCAACCATTTGGCAGACTTTCTGCCAGCTGAACGGTTTCTCCAGCCGCATACTTGACAAACTCTTCTTGGCCAATTTCAACCGACTGTTCGACCTGACTCGGTTTCAAGGCTAAACCAAGAGCGAAACTGGGCTCAAAGCGTTTCTTCTTAAAAGTACCCAGATGCAGTCCATTGCGAGCAATCTTGAGCTTCCCTAAATCTGGCAAAAGTTCTGGCAAGAGATAAAGCTGGTCTCCAAAAATCTGCAAGATACCCGGTAGATTGACCTTCAAATGGTTTTGGGCAAATTCCTGCCACAAGGCAACTTGTTCACGGCTGAGGTTACTCTTACTTGCCTTAAATTTAGGAGCTGGATTGTTACCCTTAAACTGTAGATGGGCAACAAACTGACCCTCTCCCTTAAACTGATGAGGGTACATCCGAGCCGTTTCTGGCAGGTCAATACCAGCTACCATTCCATTGATATGCTCTACTGGCAACAAGTCAAAATCATACTCTTCCAGCAACCAATTGACAATCTCTTCGTTTTCCTCGGGTGCCCAGGTACAGGTCGAATAAACCAGACGACCACCTTCAGCTAACATGGTCACTGCATCCTCCAGAATTTCTCTTTGCAAGCTAGCACATTGACTCGGATAATCTAAGCTCCAATAGTCCATAGCATCAGGTTGCTTACGAAACATTCCTTCACCAGAGCAAGGGGCATCAAGAACGATTAAGTCAAAATAGCCTTTAAAGACCTTGACCAAGCGGTCGGCAGATTCATTGGTCACCACGACATTTGTCGCTCCAAAACGCTCCATGTTTTCAACCAAAATCTTAGCCCGTTTGCTTGAAATTTCATTGGAAACAAGTAGCCCCTCCCCTGCTAGATAGGCTGCCAGTTGAGTTGATTTGCCCCCCGGTGCAGCAGCCAAGTCCAAGACCTTCATACCAGGACTGGGTTGGGCTACTTGAGCCACCATTTGAGCAGCAGGTTCTTGCGAATAAACTAAACCTGTAGCATGCTCAGGCGATTTCCCTGAAACCTTCCCATAGTGGCCCCAAGGGGTTTGAGTAATGGCATCAGAAAAGGAAAGTTGCTCTTCTTTTAAGGGATTGACCCGAAAGGCCGAAACCGCTTCCTCCTCAAAAGAGGCAAGAAAATCTCTTGCCTCATCTCCTAGTATTTCTTTATATTTTTCAACAAATCCTTCTGGAAATTTCATTTAAGTTCTTTTCCTTTCGTAAATATAGGACTGAATTTCCTCCTGCATCTCAAGAGGCACCATCATGACCGGCTGTCTGGTTTGAAAATCAGGAGCTTCACCAAAAAGGGTCACAACCCGATAGCCCAGACTTTCCCCTAAAATACTAGCTGCGGCATAATCCCATGGTTGCAGATAGGTGAGATAGGTCAACAAACGCCCTGACAAAATCTTGGCAAAACTAATGGCCGCACTTCCATAGACACGAACACCAAGAACCGCTCGGCTCAAATCAGCCAGCCCCCATTCATTGGTTTCCAGCATACCACTATTCCCTGCAATGAGAAAATCTCCAAGTGGTTTAGTTTTAAAAGAAGCTAGGGGCCTATCATTTAGACAAACTGGAAATTCCCCACCACCGTGGTAACAATCCCCTTTGACCACATCATAAATCAGACCAAACTGTCCCTGACCATTTTCAAAATAAGCCATCATAACAGCAAAATCTTCCTGCTGGGCTACAAAATTATTGGTACCATCAATGGGATCAATGACCCAAACCTTGCCCTCTTGAACCGAGGCTCGCAGACAACCTTCTTCAGCACAAATCTTATCCTCAGGATAACGGGACAAAATCTCACCAACCAAGAGTTCCTGAACTTCTTTGTCCAGTCTGGTCACCAAATCTGTTGGAGAGGACTTGGTTTCAACACGCAAGTCTTCCTGCATATGGTCAAGAATGTACTGACCTGCTTTCTTAACAAGCTCTTTAGCAAATTCAAATTTACTTTCCAAGAGAAATCTTTCCTTCCCCTTTTTCTTTGGCAGCCTGAACTGCTCGGTAAAGTGAATAGCCACTAACCGTTTCAAATTCTCGTCCCAAACGTTTCTCTTCGCTCTTGCTTGGCACGACCGCTTTGAATCCCTTATAGGAGTCCAGTAACTTTTTAGCCTCTACTTTGCCTTCATAGGCAGCTTCAACATCATTAAAAAAAGAAAGCACTGAAGCAAGTTCTTCAGTGCTCCACGACAAATCTAGTGGGTAACTATACTGTTTGTTCATTAACTAATACCAGCTCTCATTCTTGCTTCTTTTAGTTCTTGCTTACGATAACTACGAGGGAGAAAAGCACGAATCTCATCTTCATTAAAACCGATTTGCATACGCTTGGCATCAATAATAATTGGACGACGCAAAAGACTAGGATACTGCTCAATCAAATGAAGCAATTCCGATACCGAAATACTCTCTACATCAATATTCAATTTTTGAAAAATTTTTGAACGAGTTGAAATGATGTCATCAGTACCATTTTCGGTCAAGGAAAGGATTTGTTGCAATTCTTTTCTTGTTAAAGGACTGGTCATAATATTGTGTTCCACAAAGGGAACCTTATGTTTTTCTAACCAGGCCTTAGCCTTACGACATGATGTACAGCTCGGTGATAGAAATAGTGTAATCATGCTTTTCTCTTCTTATCTATACTTTGCTACTTCTATTATACAAAAAAATAAGGCGCTTGACTAGGGATTTTTAGAAAAAAAAGCCTATTTTTCAAGAAAAATAGGCTGTTTGCGAACGATTGACACAATTGGATTTGGTTAATTCACTCTTAACGATGGTTTTAAACGATATATATTTTTATATATGCAAATTAAAAACATCTTTCATTTCATTTCCTACGACTTTTCAGACACAGATAGCCAAAGAAGCTTTCATAGAGGGCAAAAAAGAGGAGGAAGGCATGAAGAAAGAAGGTCTCTGGCAAAATCATAATAACAGGATCCTTGGCTGGATCAAAAAGCCAGGTATCATCTCCCACAAAGAGAATTTGATGGAAAAGAGTAAAGAATTGGTCAAAACCAATCAAAACTCCCCCAAGTCCAATCATCACAGGTAAGACTACTAGAGTCAGGAGACTTTTTCGATAAAGAGACAAAAAGTCCTTTTTCACAATTCTATTGACAAAGACATAGAAACTTGGCAGTGTCACTAGAGCTACTAGCTGAACCAAATGAAAGAGATTCTTGACCACTGCGAAATGGTGCAGACCAGCTGCTGACGAACGAAAATCAGGCATCTGTAAGACCTGACTAAAAGGATTGGTCAGATAATTCATCAAGATATGAAAATTGTATTGAATGGTTTCTGGTTTTAGATAGACTCGATTCGTTAAGTTTAGCCACTGAATCTCCATAGGATAGAAAATCCAAGCCAGATAAATGGTCAGAAGGATTGAGAGGGAGAGGAGAAAGAGCATAGAGCCCCAAAAGATCAATTTAGTTTTCATCAAAATCCCACTCCGCAAGGCTAGAAACCACATGTGTCGGTGCGATTGGCAGGCCAGCTACTTCTTCTGCCTTAGTAAAACCTGTCGTCACCAAGAGCGTTGGAATGCCATTGTCAATCCCAGCCCGGATATCAGTCAAATAATTGTCCCCAACCATAATTAACTCTTCACGTTCCAAACCTAAGTGCTCAACCGCCTTGTCCATAATGATGGCATTGGGTTTTCCGATATAAACCGGCTTCACTCGTGTCGCTACTTCAAGCAGCGTAATCAGGGAGCCAGCACCTGGCAAAAGACCACGTTCCGTCGGGATGTTGAGGTCAGGATTGGTTCCGATAAAATGGGCACCCTTTTGAATAGCAAGAGTTGCTGTGGCAAATTTTTCATAGTCGACTTGCCAATCCAGACCAACTACCACGTAGGCAGGGTTTTCCTTGTCTTCCACATAACCAGCCGCCTTGATGGCTTCCTTGAGTCCTGCTTCTCCGACGACATAGACGGTCTTTTCAAGCCCCAAATCATTCATATAGTCGATGGTTGCCAAAGTCGCTGTGTAGACAGTCGATAGGGGCGTATCGATATTAAAATTCTGAGCCAACATCTCCTTAACACTCTCTGGAGTGCGAGTTGTATTGTTGGTTACAAAGAGATAGGGAATGTCCCGCTTTTGCAATTCATGAACAAAAGTCTCTCCAGCAGGGATTCGGTCTTTCCCCTTATAAATGGTTCCGTCTAAATCAATTAAATAGCCTTTATATTTCATCTATTTCTCCCTAAGCCTTTTTTATTTCTTTCCAAGTAATGATTGCTTGGGCATTGATAACCCCATCACTTGTAATTTCATGCTTGCTTTCCAGTCCAGTCCGTTCAACAGCCGATGTAATCACCCCACCTGGTCGAACTTCCTTGACATACTTGAGGTTGATTTTCTTGGGAATATAGTGGGTCAAAAAATCCGCTCCCATGACCTCAAAAATCCAGTCCAAGTATTTACTGTTATTGACATGACCATTCATATCCAAGTCGTAAAAACGAACATGGTAATCCTTGCTGATCGGCTCTTCCAAGGACTCATACTTCGGTCCACGGATAAGTTTTTTATCAAAATCAGACTGGTAAGGAGCCACAATCTCAGGTTCAACAGCATGGACTTTTCGACTGTCGCGGTCCATGAGAACAAAGGTCGCCATCATATGGATGAGCTCCTGCCCCGCTTCATTATAAATAGTAAAGCGACGGTAGCAAAAAAGTCGATTGTAGCTCAAGGCTTCCGTTTCGATGGTAATTTCTTCCGCAAAACGAGGCAAACGAACCACCTCAATATCATATTCTGCGATAATCCAGACCAGATTATAGTCTTCCAAAATGGCCTTATCACTAACTCCCAGTTCAATCGACTGCATCCCTGAAACTTGCAGTGACAGCAAAATCACATCTGGAAGTTTGATATGACCGTTCATATCAGCCATATCAAAAGGAATTTTCATTTTCATTTGATAAGTTAAGCCCATGATCCTACTCCAAAATAAATCGTTCTGCTACAGTATCTCCCAAAAAGAGACCTCTCTTTGTCATGCGAACGTGGTCACCCTCAATCTGCATGAGGCCTTGTTGAACCAAATCTCTGACAATTTCTCCATAAAGTCCAGCAAAAGACTGTCCAAATTTTTCCTCAAATCGCGCCATGGAAACCCCGGATTTCTTGCGGAGTCCCAAGAACATTTCTTCTTCCATTTGCTCCTTTTGACTCAGGTGATCTTCTGTAATACAAGCATTGCCTTCCTCAACCGCACTGAGATAATGACGAATGGGACCATGATTTTTATAACGTACTCCATTGACATAACCAGATGCCCCTGCACCAATACCATAGTATTCAGCATTGTCCCAGTACATGAGATTGTGACGACTTTCAAAGCCGGGTTTGGAGAAATTAGAAATCTCATAATGCTCAAAACCTGCTCGCTCCAGCTCTGCAATGATGTACTCAAACATCTCCGCTTCTAGTTCCTCCTTAGGCAGAGGCAATTTCCCACGTCGCATCCGGTTCATAAAGACCGTATGGTTTTCTAAAATCAAACTATACAAACTCATGTGGGGAATATCCAGTCCAATGGCTTTAGCCACATTTTCCTTTACTTGCTCCATGGTCTGACCAGGCAGAGCATAAATCAAATCAATGGAGATATTGTCAAAACCAGCCAGTTTCAGGCGATCGATATTTTCATAAATATCCTTCTCCAAATGACTGCGCCCAATTTTTTTCAACATCTTATCATCAAAGGTCTGAACACCTAGCGAAACACGATTGACAGCCGAATTTTTCAAAACAGCTATCTTATCCGCATCCAAATCGCCTGGATTGGCTTCAATGGTCAACTCTTCCAAGACAGACAAGTTCAAGTTTTTAGTCAAGCCATTCAGTAACACCTCCAGTTGCGGAGCCGACAGGGCTGTCGGTGTTCCACCACCGATATAAAGGGTTGACAACTTTTCAATATCATAAGAACGAAACTCTTCCAGCAGATGCTCTAAATAGCTGTCGACTGGCTGATTTTTGATGAAGACCTTTGAAAAATCACAATAATAACAAATCTGGGTACAAAATGGGATGTGCACATAGGCTGACGTTGGTTTTTTCTGCATAGTAATTATTATACCACAAAGACTAGATTCCAGATAAAAATCACCATCCCCAGATACATAGTCCGTCCGGAGATGGTGATGGTTTATTCTTCTGTTATATCAATCACAATCTCTTCTGAGTCATCAAGAGCTTCGGCTTTTTCTTGCCATTGCTCCTTGAGATTATTTAATTGATTTTTTGATGCTTCTGTCGCTTGAAAAGCATAGGATTTAGCTTGAGCAAGTATACTGTCCACAGTGATTTCACCTGACTCAACCTGTTCTTTTGTTTTCAGAACAAAATCTGTAGCCTGCTCCTTAACTTCTGTCAGTTTTTCACAGACTTGCTCCTTGGCATACTCCGGATCTTCTCTCAAATCATCTAGAAAATCTTGAGCCTGACTGCAAACTTGTTTGCCCTTATCACTTGTTAAAAACAAGGCAAGAGCTGCACCTGAAACCGTTCCTAAAAGGATTGAGGATAATTTACCCATAAGGATTCTCCTTTTTTATTTTTTGAAAAATTTACTTGCAAGACGAAGAGCTGACAGACTTGCACCAGTCTTGAGTGTTTTTGAACCAGCTGATGAAGCTTTCTTGCTCAAGACACGCGCATGGTCATTGAGGTCTGAAACAGATAGAGATAAATCTGCAACAGCACTGAAGAGTGGATCAATCGTAGCCACCTTGACATTGATATCATCTGCCAAGACATTGACCTTAGCCAACAACTCATTGGTATGATGCAAGGTCACATCCACATCTGAAGTCAAGGTTTTAATCGTCTTTTCTGTTTCATCGATGACACGACCAAGCTTTTGTACAGTAATGATCAGATAGACCAAAAAGACAATCAAAGCTAGGGCAACAAGAATATATGCAACTTCTAACATTTAGTTTTCCTCCTCTGTAATATAGTAAGGGGCCTTCTTTCGATTTTGATAAATAACGATCATTATACCGAGACCGATAAGGACAACTGACAGCCATTGGGACACTCGAAGGCCGAAGAACATGAGACTATCTGTTCGCATACCTTCGATGACCATACGACCGAAACCATACCAAATCAAGTAAAAGGCCGTGATATGACCTCGTCTGAGACTCTTCCATTTCCGTCTAAAAATCAGAATCAAGGCAAAGCCAAGCAGATTCCATAGAGACTCATAAAGGAAAGTCGGTTGACGGTAGCTCCCCTCAATATACATCTGGTCACGGATAAAGCCAGGTAGATAATCAAGATTATCCACTGTTGCACCATAAGCTTCTTGGTTAAAGAAATTACCCCAACGCCCCAAACTTTGAGCAATCATAACGCTAGGCGCCGCAATATCTAGAAAATCCCAAGTATTGATGAGTTTACGGTCAGCAAAGATATAGAGCACAAGAGCCCCAGTTATCAAACCACCGTAAATGGCCAAACCACCATTCCAAATGGCAAAAATCTCTCCTAAATTCTGACTATAGTAATCAAATCGGAAAATAACATAGTAGAGACGAGCTCCTAAAATAGCCAAGGGAAAGGCTACTAAGATAAAATCTAAAATATCGTCTGGTATGATCTTCTTTCTAGGTGCTTCTTTCATGGTCAAATAAACCGCAAGAATCAAGCCTGTCACAATACATAAGGCATACCAACGAATGGCTAGGGGTCCTAGTTGAATAGCAATTGGATCAAGCATTTTGCACCTCATTTCGAGCGATTAGACTTGTCAGTCGTTCGTCGAACAAACGGGTCGCATCAAAGCCCATTTCCTTGGCACGATAATTCATGGCAGCTGCCTCAATCACAACAGAGATATTACGACCTGTTTTAACTGGAATACGAATACGAGGAATGGCTACGCCAGAAACTTCAAGTTCCTCTGCATTGTTTCCAAGACGATCAAAGGTCTTATGTGTATCGTAATTTTCCAAATAGACAGCAAGCTGAACCTGTGAAGAATCCTTGACAGCACTCGCACCGTAGAGACTCATAACATCGATAATACCAACCCCACGAATTTCAATCAAGTGTTTCAAAATTTCAGCTGGTTCACCCCAGAGAGTAATCTCATCCTTGGCAAAGATATCGACACGGTCATCGGCTACCAAACGGTGACCACGTTTGACAAGCTCAAGACCTGTCTCGCTCTTACCAATTCCACTATCTCCCTGAATCAAGACGCCCATCCCATAAATATCCATCAAGACACCGTGCACACTGGTACGTTCTGCCAAACGAGAATCCAGATAGCTAGATAACTCTCCAGATAAACGACTGGTAGCTGCACGGCTGGTTAAAATAGCAATCTTACATTCTCTAGCAGCCTTTAACATCTCCTCTGGAACCACCAAACCACGGGCAACAATGACTGCTGGTGTCTCAGGTAGAAACATTTTTTTCAAAACTTCATAACGGCTGTTGGAAGGCATGCTGATCAGATAAGACCACTCCTTCATCCCCAAAAGTTGAATCCGCTCTGGTGTATAGTAGTCAAAATAGCCTGTCATTTCAAGACCAGGTCGCGTAATATCCGCTATATTGATTTCCTTTTCAAGCAATTCTGGTTCACCATAGACAATGTCTAGTCTAAGCTTTTCAATCACTTCTTTTACTAAAACCGACATCATTTCCTCCTTCAAATGAGTTCTTCTCTCTATTATATCAAATTGTAGGAGGAAGTTTCAGATTTTTGCAGGCTTTGGAGTATTTATTTAAAAGAAAAAGGACTAGATTTCTCTAGCCTTTCATTCCAATTAGAATTTTTTACGTTTACGAGCTACTTCTGATTTACGTTTACGTTTTACAGAAGGTTTTTCATAGAATTCACGTTTGCGTGTTTCTTGAAGAGTACCAGCTTTAGTAACCGCACGTTTGAAACGGCGAAGTGCGTCGTCAAGAGATTCATTCTTACGTACTACTGTTTTAGACATTTTTTTCACTCCCTTCAAGTTCAATATCTATTTCATTCTACACGTAAAAGGAATAATTGTCAAGCAAAAATGCGGTTTAATTTTGATTTTTTCTTCCATTTATACAAGAGTTGAAAGCGTTCAATAGAACATTGCTTTTTTATTTTTCGAGTAAGCTAAGCGCTTCAGCATCTGCGATGATGGTTACATCAGGGTGATTTTGGAGGCTACTTGCAGGTAGGTTCTCAGTCACTGGGCCAGATACTGTTCCGGCAATGGCTTCTGCTTTCGACTCACCGTAAGCAAAAAGAATAATAGACTTGGCATCCAAAATGTTTTTAATCCCCATTGAAATAGCTTGGGTTGGGACGTCTTCAATCTTGGCAAAGAAGCGTGCATTGGCTTCAATAGTAGACTGGTCAAGTTCTACTAGATGCGTTTGACTGTCAAATGGAGTACCAGGCTCATTAAAGCCGATATGCCCATTGCGACCAATTCCCAAGATTTGGAGGTCAACTGGATGGTCAGCCAAAATTTGGTTGTAGCGTTCAACTTCAGCTTCAGCATTGTCCTTAACACCACGAGGCAAGAAACTTTCTTTAAATGGTTTTTGGTTGAACAAGTTTTCTTGCATGAAGTAACGATAAGACTGTGGATTGTCCCCATCAAGGCCCACATACTCATCAAGGTTGACACTGGTTAGATTTGAAAAATCAAGGTTACTCTCAACAATTTCCTTGTAAAATTCAAGTGGGCTACTTCCTGTCGCAAGTCCTAGAGTTTGAGCTCCATTAGCCAATTTTTCCTTCAACATCTCAAAAGCAACTTTTCCACCTTGAACTTGGTTTTCAACTTTAATAACTTTCATCTTTTCATCCTCCATTTCTGTCTATATTTATTATATGGTATAGACCAATTTTTGTCAAGTGAAAACGATTTAATTTCTAAAAAAAGAGCGTCCAAACTTGAAACGTGTTATAATGGATAGGATTAGAACTTAGAAAGAATGAACAGATATATGAATACAGCTGATTTTGATTTCCACTTGCCAGAGGAATTGATTGCCCAAACGCCCCTTGAAAAACGTGATGCCTCCAAACTCCTCATCGTCAACCGTGAGACAGGAGAAATGCAAGATAAACACTTCCACTCTATTATTGATATGCTGGAACCTGGTGATGCCCTTGTCATGAACGACACCCGAGTTCTCCCTGCCCGCCTCTATGGTCAAAAAGTGGAGACAGGAAGTCATGTGGAACTTCTCCTCCTTAAGAACACTAGTGGAGACGAGTGGGAAGTTCTGGCTAAACCTGCCAAACGCCTCAAGGTCGGTACTCGTATCAGCTTTGGTGATGGCCACCTCAGCGCTGTCGTTACAGAAGAATTGACCCACGGGGGACGCATTGTCCGCTTTGAATACCAAGGAATTTTCCTAGAAGTCTTGGAAAGTCTGGGAGAAATGCCTCTGCCACCTTATATCCACGAAAAATTAGATGACCGTGAACGTTATCAAACCGTCTACGCCAAGGAAAGCGGCTCTGCTGCAGCACCGACTGCTGGTCTTCACTTCACCAAAGAACTGCTGGCAGAAATCCAAGCTAAGGGTGTTCATCTAGTCTATCTGACTCTCCATGTCGGACTCGGAACCTTTAGACCTGTTTCTGTGGATAATCTGGACGAACACGAAATGCATTCAGAGTTCTATCAACTTTCTGAGGAAGCTGCTGCCACCCTTCGCTCTGTCAAAGAAAATGGTGGTCGTGTCATCGCTGTCGGAACCACTTCTATCCGCACCTTGGAAACTATTGGTTCCAAGTTTGATGGGCAAATCCAAGCAGATTCTGGTTGGACCAATATCTTTATCAAACCTGGGTATGAGTGGAAGGTCGTGGATGCCTTCTCAACCAACTTCCACCTGCCAAAATCAACTCTGGTCATGTTGGTTTCTGCCTTTGCAGGCCGTGAATTAGTCTTAGATGCCTACCACCATGCCATCCAAGAACACTACCGCTTCTTCAGTTTTGGTGACGCCATGTTTATTTATTGAGAAAGAATTTGTCTAAATCTTCGAAATTAAAATGCTTCCCCCTAGCTTCGAAAATATTGCCATAGATTGCGTTGACTCTCCAAATTGATTCATCTATATTTTATTTCAGCTTCCTATATTTTCTTCGCTGTTTGTAAATCAAAATGCAAGACACATGAGTAGCACCATATTTGTTACTCTTATCTGTCCTCTCAAGAGACTATTATGAGTTATTTCAGAATCATTCACTACTTTGACCCTGACTCTCCTTAGTCTCAAAATCAAAGACTTATACTCTTCAAAAATCTCTTCAAACCGCGTCAACGTCACCTTGGATTATATATGTGACTGACTTCGTCAGTTCTATCTACAACCTCAAAGCAGTACTTTGAGCAACCTGCGACTAGTTTTCTAGTTTGCTCTTTGATTTTCATTGAGTATTAAACAAAAAGTGAACAAATCTGAATTCTAATGTACAGAAGACTAGGCTTGTTCACTTTTTTATAGTCGCTATAAGATGACCTTATCTATAGCTTTTTATATATAATTATATATTCAGACATACTATTATCAATTTTGTCGCAGGGAGGAATCTGTTAACGCACCCATTCACCATTATCATTGACTCTATAGCCATCTATACTTGTATTGACCGCTAACTCACCCGATGCATTTACATAATACCATTTACCACCAACTTGGAACCATTGATTGACTTTCATAGAACCGTTGCTGTTGAGGTAGTACCATGAACCATTAACTTGTACCCAACCTGTTGCCATGGAACCATCAGTATTATAAAAATACCACATACCATTTTCTTGTTTCCAGTCTGTTGTTGGAGCAACTGCTTTAGCTGGTTCTACTGCTACATCTGTTCCTTGGTTAGATGTAACAGATACAGGATACGAAGGAATAGATGATTGCTCAGGAACAACAACTTTTTCAGGTTCTCTCGTCCCTCTCCTTATACGTCTTTTTACCATCTCTTTAGTAATTTGACGAGAAGTAGTTTCTTCAATTGTTCCATCACGTTCATCTACAGTATAGATTGTAGTAAGAGTAATTTACCAATTTCTCCTACTTCTTCTACTTCTTGACTTTTATCAAGAGTTGGGTCATCGAGATATTCTGTTTCGATTGGAATTTCTTGGACAAGAACTTGGGGCTTGGTTCCTTTTTTAACAACTCTTGTTTGAGAGTCTTCTTTTTGACTTAAAGTACTCTCAGTTACTTGTCCACTCTTTCCATCTACATCATAAGTTATCGTTGTAACTGTTTTCCCATTCTTTCCTAGAGTAATCTCTTGCTCCTGTCCTGCAGAAAGGTCATTGTCTGCTTCATATTTAGTAGCACATGGAACAAGAACTTCTTCAACCTTGCTTTTAGCTGGAACTTTGATAACTGTATCCGTGGCTTGTTTTCTATCAACAGTAACCTGTTCGGTAACATGACCAGTCTCTGGATTAACATCGTAGGTCCTTGTCGTAGTTACATAGCCATCCTCTCCATCAATTGTAACAGGATTTTCACTACGGTCTTTTGTTTCATCTTTTTCATAACGAATTCGCGTACTTGAAATTTTCTTGGTTACTACCTTAGGTTTAGTCGCTACTTTTACAATAATACCCCCATTGTCAGCGTCATCATACTCTATTCCCTCTTCTTTATCTCTAGTATCATCTCTGACATATTGAATCCCATCAGCAGCATGAACAAAACTTGTATTCAGATTCCTCCTAAAAATAAAGTTAGCCCGATTACCGCAGAACCAAAAATCTTTCCGAGTTTACGTAATGCATAGCGCTTATTAGTATTAGATTTTGCCATTACATCCTACTTCTAGTATAGCATCTTTTCTATCAAACGTTAAACAATATACTTTATATATAAAATAGACTTAGAATGATATATTGATTATTGAACTAACACTTTAACTATATCGTAATCAATCTCATATATAAAGGATTGCAGACATCTTATCTAAATACATGCTAATATATTTAGATACAAACATTCCAACTTGATAATTTTCACTCATCTTTCATCATTCCTTATACAACTATGCAGTATAAATAGAATAGTTTTCTCATCAGAATGAGACTATTTTAATATTAGATAATTTGATAGAAAAAACATGAATAAAATTGGTTGAATTTAATTCCCTAACTCGATAGAGGATTCTATTTTAAATTTAACAACAGCTAGGATTACACTATAAAAAGTACATTACCACCTGTTCGGCTGGAGAATCTAGTCGATTAGCTCCCTCTTAGTTACAAGCTTAAAGCGATTTTTTAACTAATACTAAACCAGATTAAAGAAGGAACTAGAACATCTGTCTTGTACTAATCAATATGCTATTTTAAAGTTTCAAATAAACTTGGAATGCTAATTATTATATTTACAATAAATAGTTGACTTCGATAGAAACAGAAAATAGAATTCAACATTCTTCCCTACTTATACCATAATAAATAAGATCCGCAAGATAGCCTTTTCTCTCTACACCATTAACAATGGTTTGTAGATAGGACATTCCAGCCTTTTCCATGACACGACCTGAAGCTGGGTTGAGACTGGCATAACGTGCTCTGACCTTTTGAAAACCTGCTTGAGTAAAACAAAAGTCCAAGATAGCTTTCAAAGTCTCTGTCATCATACCATTTCCCCAGTAAGCCTTGCCTAACACATAGCCAATTTCACAGCTTAAATCAGCCTCGTCTATCTTAACGATGCTGATATCTCCTATCACTTGCTCTGGGTTTTCTTTTAGACAAATGGCCCATTTATAATAGTTGAGATTAGTATAGGAAGCAACCCAATTGCGAATCGAGTTTCGAGTGATTTCGATATCAGGATGGGGATCCCAGGTAACATAGGTCAGATTCTCAGCAGATGAAGCCCAATTTTGAAACATGGCTTCTGCATCACTCTCCACAAATCTTCTTAAAATCAAACGTTCTGTCTGTAATATTTGCGTACCGATAGATTTCATGATGCTACCTCACTTCCTTATTTCTATGCTCGTAGTAAAAAGGCTCAACTCAGTAACAGCTAGAAAACGAGTTTGTCTTCTAATTTCTTGACGCAGTCGCTGCCTGGTTTGAAATGCGCTCTAGCAAGCTTTTTCAAACCTAGTCATCGTTGCAGGGGTAAGACGATGAAATCGAACTCTTCGAGTTACCGAATCTGCCTCATTTTCTTATTTCTAAACTCGGGGTTCAAGATCCCCCGGACCTTTTTACTCCCAAAAGTCATCAAATACAGTGATGGGTAAGTGGCGTTTGTGTTGGCCTTTGTGCCACCAGTTTTCAATGGTCGCTTGAGCTTCTGGGCTGATTGTTTTGCCTTCTAGGTAGTCGTCAATCTCTGCGTAGGTGACTCCAAGTGCGACTTCGTCAGCTAGGCCTGGTTTATCTTCTTCTAGGTCTGCCGTTGGGATTTTTTCATAAAGGGCTGGCTCTGCGCCAAGTTTCTGCAAGAGCTGTTTTCCTTGGCGTTTATTGAGGCGGTAAAGAGGGAGAATATCCGCACCGCCGTCACCAAACTTGGTAAAGAAACCTGTGATATTTTCCGCGGCGTGGTCTGTTCCAATGACCGCTCCGCTATGGGAACCAGCAAGGGCATACTGAGCAATCATACGGCAACGTGCCTTGATATTCCCCTTGTTGAAGTCTGAAACAGGACTACCTGTCGCTTCAACTGCAGCTGTCATGGCATCAGCTGATTCCTTGATATTCACAACCAAGCTGACATCTGGCTGGATGAAGGCTAGGGCTTTTTGAGCATCTGCTTCATCAGCTTGCACTCCGTATGGCAGGCGGACAGCGATAAATTTGTAGCTGTCGTCTCCCGTTTCAGCTCGCAGTTCTTCCATAGCTAATTGCGCCAAACGCCCTGCCAAGGTTGAGTCTTGTCCCCCAGAAATCCCTAGTACAAAGGTTTTTAGGAAGGGATGTTTTTTCAGATATCTTTTTAAGAAATCAATAGAACGACGGATTTCTTCCTGGGCATCAATCACTGGTTTGACACCCAGCTCTTGGATAATCGTTTCTTGCAAACTCATTCTTCTTCTCCTTCACCAAGGGCTTCCTTGCGCATCTTATCAATCAAGTCCATCTTATCTTGCCATACATCACGCGCCAAATCCACTGGATAGTGCTGCGGATTGAGCACACGCTTATACTCATCCCACAACTTGTCAAATTCCTTACGGGCATAATCCTGAATGTCAGTCAAACTAGGCAAGTTGTAAACTAATATTCCTTCTTTGAAGATATCCACCAAGAGAGGAACGGCATCAAAATTACGAACCGTCTTCTTGATGTATGTATAGGTCGGATGGAACATCTTGATTTCTGTCATGTCGCTAATATCCACACCATCATAAGTGATATAGTCGCCTTCTGACTTGCCTTTTTCACGACTGGTAATGCGCCACACCTGCTTCTTACCTGGCGTAGAGACTTTTTCCGCATTATTAGACAGCTTAATCGTATTGCGCATCTGACCAGTTTCATCTTCGATTGCAACAATCTTGTAAACTGCACCAAGAGCTGGCTGGTCATAAGCTGTAATCAGCTTGGTACCCACGCCCCAGACATCAATCTTGGCCTTTTGCATCTTGAGATTGAGGATGGTATTTTCATCTAGATCATTAGAAGCATAAATCTTAGCCTCTGTAAATCCAGCCTCATCCAGTTGCTGACGGACTTTCTTAGAAATGTAGGCAATATCCCCAGAGTCAATCCGCACACCCATAAAGTTAATCTGATCACCCAGCTCACGCGCCACCTGAATGGCAGCTGGTACACCGATGCGAAGGGTGTCATAGGTATCCACAAGAAAGACACAATTTTTGTGGGTCGCAGCGTAAGCCTTGAAAGCTTCATAGTCATTGCCATAAACCTGTACCAAGGCATGGGCATGGGTTCCCAAAACAGGAATGTCAAAGAGCTTACCCGCACGCACGTTGCTGGTTCCATTGGCGCCACCAATCACAGCTGCGCGTGTTCCCCAGATGGCCGCATCCATTTCTTGAGCCCGACGTGTCCCAAACTCCATCAAGGGTTCATCTTCGATAACCGAACGAATACGAGCTGCCTTCGTCGCCACCAAGGTCTGGTAGTTGACGATGTTCAAAAGAGCCGTTTCGACCAACTGACATTGGGCTAGAGGTCCTTCCACCTGCACAATCGGTTCATTAGCAAAAACCAAATCCCCTTCTTGGGCAGAACGAACGGTCAACTCCAACTTGAAATTGCGAAGGTAATCCAAGAACGCCCCATGATAACCAAGCGACTCCAAATAGGATATATCACTATCTGAAAAACGCAAGTCTTCAAGATAGTTCACAATTCTTTCCAAACCTGCAAAAACCGCATAGCCGTTCTTAAAAGGCTGTTGGCGGAAATACACCTCAAAGACCGCCTTCTTATTGTGAATCCCTTGGTCAAAGTAAACCTGCATCATGTTGATCTGGTACAAGTCCGTGTGCAATGTCAAACTATCATCTGGATACATACTTTTCCTACTTCCTTAGCTAGAAACCCATGAAAATTTTCAAGAACTTTCATGTATTCCAATAAATTAGTACTATTATATCACATTTTAGCTGGATTGAGAAAAGAGTAACAAGCTATTCTCCACTCTCCAATTCATCCATATCTTGTTCAAATTTTTTCTGAGCCCATTCGCCATAGCTCTTAAGACCAAGATTGCCAATAAAGACCCACGGAAGGTAAATGACATAAGTAATGACCCAAGCAGACAGGTATTTAAAATTCAAAGGATTGTGCTGATAAATTTCTATGTTGAATTGATAATTCTGCAACATCAAAAGAGCCGTAATAGCCAAGGTTAGGAAAAAACAACCCAAAATCGTAAAATGAAAACGACTATAGTAGGTCACTCCCAGATAACGGGCACGGTTAAAAAAGTAAAATGTCCCTATGATGATAACGATTAGCAGCATATTAGAATTAAAAAGGCTTGGTGCTAATACTGAAATGATATAAGATAGGAGCGACAAAGCGATGCAGATATAGAAACTTTCAGAGCCCGCTTTATTGATCAGTTGTTCTTCTCTTTCGTCTAGTAATTGATAATAATAAAATCTATTTTTCATCTTCTTCCTCCCAAAATAGTTGGTCTAGGGTTTTCCCTAAACATCTGCAAATAGACTGGCAGAGCGAGAGACTGGGATTGTATTTTCCCGCCTCTATCAAACCAATAGTCTGGCGTGTCACCCCGACAGCCTCTGCCAGTTGACCTTGTGTTAAATCACGCTCTACCCGAGCTAATTTTAATTTTAAATTTTTAGCCACCTTCGTCCTCCTTATAGTTTTAATACTCATCTACTCTTAAAAAATCCAAACTAACACAAGCTGTCAGCTATTTATTATAACCCCATTAATTTGCACTCCAGTATTATCTTCAGCCGAAAATCAGTATTTTAGGTTGTTTGAAATAAACTTCCTAGTTTACTTTTTTATTTTTATTTTTATTTAGCATTAGCTTTAGTAGGATCTTTTAAACGAGTTTTTATTGCTTATATTTCTTGTTTAGTTTAGTTGGTTTCATATCACTATTATATAATGCTTTTGGAAATGAGCCTAGTATAAGTCAAAAACGTGTTGAATAGTGAAAGCAGGAGCATACCAATATGACTGATTTTTTACTGTATTTTAGGTATGCAAAATAATACTAAATGAAACTAAAATGAATACTTCTTGCTTTTCTTGAGAGTGAAAAAGTACAATAAAATGATTGTAGTGATTGCCACAAGATACTGACTAATAGACATCGTATTTGAAGCCACAAATACAGGTAAAGAATAAAAAGGAAGAAGTTCAATTGCTTTGATAAACAAATCATTACTAGTATTCATCATCGTATTTAATATATTAGGGATAAAGAGTAGTAAAGCTACTAAAATACCAAGCCACTTTTCAATTTGTATAAATAGAAAATGTAAGATAATAGAAAATAAAACAGGACTAACAAAATTGTATTGACTACAATAGCTACTATAAAATCTAATCCTAAATCATCTGGAATACCCAATTTACTTACTATGACTAGTAACACAATGCCATTCAAAGCATAAATAATGGAAGCTGAGATGGCATATAGAAAATTAGACAAGACGTAAATCATCCGATTCTTCTGTTGATTATAAAACAAACTTACCGTATTGTGGGAAAAATCTCTACTAATGACTCGATTAGCATGTATAACAGCCATTAACATACCGAGCATAGCATAAAAGTTTGAAATATGCTTAATACCAAGCGATGTCCCTTAAGTCTTTAGAATAAAGAATGTAAGCAATATCGGCGGTATAAACGAGATAAGCAAACTGAGATATATTACGCCTGATGAATATAAATTTCTTATATTTTCCTTAAGAAAATTCAATTTATTTAATTTCATGATTATAACCTTCCTTTATTTTGAACGATTTAGGTAAATATCTTTAAGCGTCTCTTTTTTAGTTTCAAAATCAACTACTTTAATAGAGTTTTCGTTAAAAAATTTAAAAAGCTCACTACTTTGAATATTCCCAGACATAGTAATTCTCAATCCCTCTTCCTGAACAATATCCCCAAATTCTTGTTTGGTAATGAAAATGTCTCTATCTGTAGCTGATGAAAAAGCTATCTCAAACAAGAAATTATGACTATCTTTTCCTACTTTTTGAAATGTCAAAAGCCCGTTCTCCAAGAAAAGAACTCTCTCACAAATTTCTTCAATGTCTTCTAATTTATGACTCGATATTAAAATTCCCACGTTTTCATTTAAAGCTAATTTTTTTAGAACCGCTAAAACTATTTGTGATGATTCAATATCTAAACCATTAGTCGGTTCATCTAAAATCAATATATCAGGTTCCGTAACGAGAGTTAGAAGCAAAGCTAATTTTTGTTTTGTACCCAAAGAATAGGTCTTTACTTTTTTATTAATAGACTGAGTCAAATCTAACTCTTGGATCAAACTTCTAAATCTTTCTTGATTGTAGTCAACACCATATAAATTTGACAAATATTTTAAATTCTCTAAACCTGTTTTAGATAAAAATAATTTTGGTTCTTCGATTAAATACCCAACATTATCACTGCTTATAATATTACCTGAAGTCGGTTGATTATTTTGAACAAGAATTTTCATCAACGTACTCTTACCAACTCCATTTCTCCCTACTAGACCAACAATTTCACCCTTGTTAAGTGCAAAATTTATATCTTTGAGAATGATTGAATGACCATAATGCTTACTTACATTTTTATTCCTACATTAATATTCATGGTTTGCTCTTTGATTCTTATTGAGTTTAAAAAGTTGCGCCTCTTTTTAACAATATTATATCATATATCTAACTTGATGCAATATATAAATGTCATTTTGTAAAATTTTATTAACAAAAAACTCTCTACAACAAAATAATAGAGAGTTTTCTGCTTATTAATTTTTTTCAAAATATCTAAGACATCGCTTCTTTGTTTAATTTGATAGGCTTTGATACCTAAGCTCCGACTTTATCACTTAAAAAATAAAAAAGACAGCTAATCTCTTGCGCATCAAGGGATTTCGCCATTCTTTAATCTCGTTTAAGTGTTGTATATGGAGCTTTGCATAATTTTTTAAAACTAAACAACTACATTAAGCACGAACTGTGACGCTGGTTCCATCTTCCTTATAAAGATTGATAAGCCCCTCTTTAAGAGCTCGAACCATGTCTCCTGATTGAACGGGTTGTGGGACTTTAATAGTCAATAGTTCCATTGGATTTGGAGCGCGGTCGATTTTATTGCCTTTGGCATCATGCAAATCTTCAATATAGGTTTCAAAATGACGGAAACCTGGACCATAAAACTCAACTTGGTCCCCTTCGTTAATGACGTTTCGTTGACGAATGGTTGCTGTTTGTGCCGCATCATCATAAGAAACCACTTCAGCGACAAACTTGTACTCAGGGATTTTACGACGAGCACCAAACAACTGCTCATTTTCAGATGGTGTACCATAGTAAAATCCTGTAGCCAGTTCACGTTGGGCAACCTTCCACATCTCGTCCACCAAGTCTTGTTTGATAGCTTCAAACTTTTCAGGACTTTCAAGATAGGCATCCACAGCCGCCTTGTAGCAGTTGGTTACTGTTAATACATAGTGAATAGACTCCATACGTCCTTCGATTTTTAGACTGTCCACACCATTTTCAATCATATCTGGAATGTGGTCAATCATAGACATGTCAACGGCTGACATTGAAAATTCTTCTGGAATCTCACCCTGCAAACTCTTACGTTCTTTCCCAAATGGCATATCGTAAAGGTCGTATTTCCAACGGCATGACTGAGAACATCCACCACGGTTGGCATCACGCATACTCTAGACGCAATTCTAATCTTTTAGACTTTGCATAATAACTGTTAAACAGTTGAAAATTAACCCAGTTTTAACAAGTAGTCAAAATACCAGATAAAGGAAAAAAGTCTTTAAAATCTTAAAAACGCATAGTATCAGGTATTGAACAATCTTGATATTATGCGTTTTATTGTGGGAAGATTTACTTCATTTTCTCTTGGAATTGAGTTTTCTCCTACTTCAAAACTAGATGATTTGCTATTTAAAATAGCGTTCCTTATGATTTTGGCAACCTGGATTAAAGCGAGAAAAACAAAAGGGGCAACTTAAACTTTCTTTATATTGCTTATATGTTAGTAGTTTTAGACAAACACCACATAAAATAGGCTTATCCTGTATCAAAGATAAGGGATACGGCTCAAAAGGGTGATTTTCTAATGAATCATGACACCGATAACAAGCATAATACTTTTTACAATCATAGCATTGTAAAGCAATAATATCCAGCTTGCTATGGTAATGAATGCATCTTGTTTGCTTATCCACTAAGAAACCCTGTGCCTCTATCATTTCCTTTTCCTTTCTTAAGCTCGAACTGTGACGCTGGTTCCATCTTCCTTATAAAAATTGATGAGTCCTTCTTTTAATGCACGAACCATGTCTCCAGCTTG
This sequence comes from Streptococcus pneumoniae, assembly GCF_001457635.1. Lineage (NCBI taxonomy): Bacteria > Bacillati > Bacillota > Bacilli > Lactobacillales > Streptococcaceae > Streptococcus > Streptococcus pneumoniae. Next base: position 1,286,791 of record NZ_LN831051.1, on the reverse strand, counting down.
AACGGGTTGTGGGACTTTAATAGTCAATAGTTCCATTGGATTTGGAGCGCGGTCGATTTTATTGCCTTTGGCATCATGCAAATCTTCAATATAGGTTTCAAAATGACGGAAACCTGGACCATAAAACTCAACTTGGTCCCCTTCGTTAATGACGTTTCGTTGACGAATGGTTGCTGTTTGTGTCGCATCATCATAAGAAACCACTTCAGCGACAAACTTGTACTCAGGGATTTTACGGCGAGCACCAAACAACTGCTCATTTTCAGATGGTATACCGTAGTAGAAACCTGTTGCCAATTCACGTTGGGCAACCTTCCACATCTCGTCCACTAAGTCTTGTTTGATAGCTTCAAACTTTTCAGGACTTTCAAGATAGGCATCCACAGCCGCCTTGTAGCAGTTGGTTACTGTTGATACGTAGTGAATAGACTTCATACGTCCTTCGATTTTTAGACTGTCCACACCATTTTCAATCATATCTGGAATGTGGTCAATCATAGACATGTCAACGGCTGACATTGAAAATTCTTCTGGAATCTCACCCTGCAAACTCTTACGTTCTTTCCCAAATGGCATATCGTAAAGGTCGTATTTCCAACGGCATGACTGAGAACATCCACCACGGTTGGCATCACGCATACTCATGTGGTTTGAAAGAGTACAACGTCCAGAGTATGAAATACACATAGCTCCATGGACAAAGGCTTCAATTTCAACATCTGTACGTTTGCGGATTTCAGCTAATTCTTCCATTGAAACCTCACGCGCTAAAACGACACGAGTCAAGCCTAGCTCTTTCCAGAACTCAAGGGTTTCATAGTTAGTGGCACTGGCTTGGGTAGAAAGGTGGATTTCAAGGCCTGGTGCTTCAGTAGCTGCAATCATAATCAAGGCTGGGTCAGATACGATAACTGCTGCAATCCCGATATCACGCAGTTTACGGAACCACTCACCAGCACCAGCTTCATTTCCTTCGTGCATAACCATATTAGCCGCTACATAGACCTTGGCACCATACTTGGCCGCAAACTGCACGCCTTCTTCCATCTGTTCGAAAGTAAAGTTTCCCGCACGGCTACGAAGACCATAGGCCTGACCACCGATAAAGACAGCATCTGCTCCATACTGAACAGCTACCTTTAGCTTCTCTAAAGTCCCTGCAGGTGATAAAACCTCAGGACGTTTTAATGTTTTTGTCATAATTTCTCCTATTTGCAATATAAAAGTTTGACATTTTTCCTTCTCATTTTATAGTAAATAAAGGATAAAATCAAGCCTAGACGGATTGTTTTGACAATTCTAATCTTTTAGACTTTGCATAATAACTGTTAAACAGTCGAAAATTATCCCAGTTTTAACAAGTAGTCAAAAAGTCTAGAAAAGTAAAAACCAGTATCCAAAGATACTGACTCGTAAAAATACATAAATTAGTCCTTAGATGACTACTCCCACTCTATTGCTCCTATAATGGAAAAGGATTGATACAGTCTAGAATATCGCTTTTTTATTTATTATTCTGATATAAAACTGTTAGAATTGATTTTTTGTTTTATACCCAAATATGAATAGAGACATAGCTAATAAGTTGAATAACATATTTGGAAAAATGAGAAATAGCAATATTACTAGAATTTTTAGAAACAATCAATATTTAAAAAGAAAAAAGCTCAAAGAATTTATTAAACCATGTTATAATAGATATAGCTATAATTTTATTTATAACAAGAGGATAGAAATGACCGAATTAGAAAGAAAAAATCGAAAAATTAGCTAAGAAATACTCTGATAACTTAAACATCAAAGTTCAAGAGAGAGTTCGTGAAATGGCAAATGATAATAAGAGCCATTATTTGATATACAGAGTTTTAGGTATTTCATTTGAAGAAGGAGAAAATATCGATTTGTATCAAAATAAAGGTCGTTTTTTATACAAATATGCTGGTTCATTTTTAGAAGAAGCTGCAGTACTATGCTTTAACGAAAAATTTGGTACAGAAAATACTTAAAAAGTTAACATTCCTAATTCTGAAAGTACAAAACCTAAGACTTTTGAAATTGATTGTTTAGTCGGAGAAAAACACGCATACGAAATAAAATGGTGGGATGCAACTACAGATGGAGACCATATAACTAAAGAACACACTAGAATAAAAGTTATTCATAACAAAGGATATATACCAATTCGGTTAATGTTCTACTATCCAAATAGAACTCAAGCTATAAAAATTCAGCAAACTTTAGAAACATTGTATAACGGTATTGGAGGGAAATATTATTATGGAGATTCTGCCTGGGAACATTTAAGAGCAGTGACCGGTATTGATTTACTTAGTATTCTAACAGATATTGCAAATAAAAAAACAGGGGTAAAATCAAAATGACAGTATTAAAAGGAGATAACTTAGAAATATTAAAAACTATTGAATCCTCAAGTATTGATTTAATTTATATGGACCCCCCTTTCTTTACACAGAAAACCCAAAAATTATCTAATAACAAAAATATTATGTATTCATTCGAAGATACGTGGACTTCGATTGAGGATTACAAAGAATTTTTGTCTGTAAGATTAGAAGAATGCAAAAGAGTGCTAAAAAATAGTGGCAGTATTTTCGTTCATTGTGATAAAATTGCAAATCATCATATTAGATTAATTTTAGATAATATCTTTGGAGCAGATATGTTTCAAAGCGAAATTATATGGAACTATAAACGGTGGTCTAATTCAAAAAAGGGATTATTGAACAATCATCAAAACATTTACTTTTATTCAAAGTCAAAAGATTTTAAATTTAATACAATTTTTACAGAGTATTCTTCTACTACAAATATCGACCAAATACTAGTAGAACGAAAACGAAATGGAAACTCTAAAACTATATATAAAGTTGATAATAATGGTAACTATATTCTAGCAAAAGAGAAAAATGGAGTTCCCCTTTCAGATGTTTGGAATATACCATTTCTTAATCCAAAAGCTAAAGAAAGAGTAGGTTATCCTACACAAAAACCTATTCTGTTATTAGAACAAATTATAAAGATTGCTACTGATAAAAATGATATAGTTTTAGACCCGTTCTGTGGAAGTGGAACTACTTTAGTAGCCTCCAAGATTTTGAATAGAAATTATATGGGGATTGATTTATCTGAGGAAGCTATCAATATAACTCAGCAACGTCTGGAAAATGTTATAAAAACAAGTTCAAATTTATTGAATAAAGGAATCGAAGCATATAGAACCAAAACTGAGGAAGAGGAAAACATTCTTAAATTATTACAGGCAAAAATTGTTCAAAGAAATAAAGGAATTGATGGTTTTTTACCTAAACATTTTCAAAAAAAACCGATACCTATAAAAATTCAAAAAAATAATGAATGTCTGAATGAGAGTATCTCTTTATTACAGAATGCTATAAACTCCAAAAAACTTGATTTTGGAGTAGTTATAAAAACTCATTCAGATAATTTATTATTTGATTTTGATACGATCCCTGAAAATATAATAGTAGTTGACCATTTTGAACTTACAATCGAAAAATGGTTAAGTAAAAGTTAACAGTTACTATAGTTTGCAAATTATTTACAGAAAGAACAAAAATGCTCTGAAACACTGATTTCAAAGCATTTTTTGTTAGTTTAAAATTACTCCCATTCTTCTTTTCCAAACGTACAATATATCCAAAACCATTCAAAATACTAGATTCTATTTTTTATAATATCACTAAATCCACCTAATTATAGGACGTTTTCAGATTTTTATCCCGTCCCAGTCCCAGTACCGGAGAAATATTGTTTTAATATAATATCTCTTTTTGTCTTCTAAGCTCTTAAAAGCAAAAGAACAAGTAAAGAGTCAAGACAAGGATAAAAAGTCCATATTAGGGCAAATAAAAAGCTTTAAGACAGATGACAAATCTAAGTCAAATAAGAAAGACCATAGCAAAGGTGCAGAGAGATAAATATTGGCGGTCTTCGGACTGCCTTTATTTTTTTATCCATTTTTCAAATCAAATTTATTCAGACTATATATGCACATATACACTTAAATTCATATAAAAACATGGCTTGTAAAAAATTACTTTAATCACAATAATCGCATTTAAAATTGTGATGTTTGCAAGCTAAATTACGGACTTCACTTGGAAGTTTTCCCTTGTATCTTTTATAATAGATAGAAAATTTGCTGGCAGATGAATATCCAACAGATTCTGCTATCTCTTTTATAGGTAGTTCAGTGTTTAAAAGAAGAGTTTCAGCTACATTCATTCTTTTTCTTTGAGTGTACTCTGTAATGCTTTGACAATATTTTTCCTTAAATAAATTTTTTAATTTAGTACCACTCATTTTAGATATTTTTTCAAGCGTGCCTTGATTTACATTCGTTGCAAAATGATCATCTAAGAATCTTGCTACATCTTCAAGTGCTTTATCATCATCAATTTCAATTTTATATTTTTTTCTATTTAAGTATGTGTCAATTACTATACTTATCCATTCATTTGCCTTTGCTTTAAAGAAAAAATCAGCGGCAGGAGCGTCCATCTTACAATTTAATATTTCCATTGCCACTCTTTCTAAGGCCTTTGTAAGTATTATTTGATTCGGTTGAAGCAAGGTTGAATAAAAAGATTCTGGATTAATGTTAATAGATGCTAAATGTTTTTCTATTAGCTCTTTTTTAAAACCAATGGAAACAGCAAGATAACAACAATTCTCGTGTAATAAAAAAACAAAATCATCTTTTATATTATCAAAATCAAAAGTACATAAAGAGTTTGCGGTAATAGTTTGATACGGATTAAACTTTTCTCCGTTTGCACTGACAATGTAACTTGAATAAATTGAAACATAGTCTGACATACTATAAGTGCTATTTTGAACTACTTCCTCTTTGATATAAAAATCATGTATATCGATAATGAAGCTGCCTCCTTCATAAAACCAATATAGGCCTTCTGCATAAGTTGAATTCTCTTTTTTCCAACAAAATGTATGACCTGCACTTGAATACTTCTCATTGTTTTTACATTCATCTACTTTCATATAATCTTTTACAAAATCATAATATGACATAACACACTATCCCTTTTAGACAATATTCCAATTAGCCTTATTAATTCAAAACTATTGTATTAGTAATTATAACAGATGTATAATAGAAAAGCAATGATAGATATTATCAATTAAGCGAATTTATATCTAAAAGGGATATTAAAGAAAGGAGATATGCTTATGAAGATTTACAAAAAACTATTTGCTTATGTCCAAGATAAGAAATATCTTGGGGTTTTGGCCATAATTTTTTCTGCTATATCTGCTCTACTTACAGTATATGGATATTATTTAATCTACAAATTTCTAGATAAGTTAATAATTAATTCAAATTTATCCGGTGCAGAGAGCATAGCATTAAAATCTGTTATTACACTAACAAGTGGAGCGATATTTTATTTTGTCTCAGGAATGTTTTCACATATCTTGGGATTCAGGCTTGAAACAAATTTAAGAAAAAGGGGAATCGATGGTCTGGAAAAAGCAAGTTTTAGGTTCTTTGACTTAAATCCATCTGGTCAAATAAGAAAGATTATAGATGACAATGCTGCACAAACTCATCAGGTGGTAGCACACATGATTCCCGATAGTTCTCAGGCAATAATCACACCCGTACTTGTACTTGCACTTGGCTTTATAGTAAGTATAAGGGTTGGTATAACTTTGCTTGCTCTTACTATAATTGGCGGCTTAATTTTAGGGGCAATGATGGGCGAGCAAGAATTTATGAAGATATACCAAGAATCCCTATCTAAACTAAGTGCTGAAACTGTTGAGTACGTGAGAGGAATGCAAGTTGTAAAAATATTTAAAGCAAATGTAGAGTCATTTAAAAGCTTTTACAAGGCTATAAAAGATTACTCAAAGTATGCTTATGATTATTCCCTATCTTGTAAAAGGCCTTATGTTTTGTATCAATGGTTATTTTTTGGACTGATTGCAATTTTAATTATTCCTATAGTTTATTTTATGACTAGCTTAGCTAGCGCAAAGGTGATTTTACTTGAGCTTATCATGATTTTATTTTTATCAGGAGTTCTCTTTGTTTCATTCATGAGAATGATGTGGTACTCCATGTATATTTCTCAAGGAAATTATGCAGTAGATACTTTAGAGGCGCTTTACGAAGATATGCAAAAAGACAAATTAGTGCATGGTAATGTCAATAATTTTAAAAACTATAATATAGAATTTGAGAATGTTAGCTTTGCTTATAATGATAAAGCTGTCATTGAAAATTTATCCTTTAATTTAGAAGAAGGAAAGTCCTACGCACTTGTCGGTTCATCTGGATCAGGCAAATCAACAGTAGCAAAACTTATATCAGGTTTTTACAATGTTAATGAAGGAAGCATAAAGATAGGCGGGATAGCAATAAGTGAATATTCTGACGAAGCCTTAATTAAAGCCATTTCCTTTGTTTTTCAAGATTCAAAATTATTCAAGAAGAGCATTTATGATAATGTAGCTTTAGCTAATAAAGATGCGACGAAAGATGACGTTATGAGAGCCTTAAAATTAGCAGGATGCGATTTAATATTAGACAAATTCCCAGAAAGAGAAAATACAATCATAGGCTCAAAAGGTGTTTATTTATCCGGTGGAGAAAAACAAAGAATTGCAATTGCTAGAGCAATTTTAAAGGATTCCAAAATTATTATTATGGATGAAGCATCAGCATCTATTGACCCAGATAACGAGTTTGAATTGCAAAAAGCTTTTAAAAATCTTATGAAGGATAAAACAGTTATCATGATTGCACACAGGCTATCTACAATTAAAGACCTTGATGAAATTATTGTCATGGATAGTGGAAAAATTATAGAAAGAGGGTCTGACAAAGAATTAATGTCAAAAGATACAAGGTATAAGATCCTGCAAGAGATGTTTAACAGTGCGAATGAATGGAGGGTTTCAAATGAAAGAGTTTTATAAAAAAAGATTTGCTCTTACAGATAGAGGAGCAAGAAATTTAAGTAAAGCAACACTGGCTTCATTTTTCGTTTATTGTATAAACATGCTTCCTGCCATATTACTTATGATTTTTGCTCAGGAAGTTTTGAAAAATATGGGCAAAAGCAATGGCTTTTATATAGTATTCTCAATTTTGACTTTGATAGCAATGTATATTTTGCTTTCTATCGAATACGATAAATTATATAACACAACCTATCAAGAAAGTGCAGATTTAAGAATAAGGACAGCGGAGAATTTATCAAAATTACCTCTATCTTACTTTTCTAAACATGACATTTCCGACATTTCACAAACAATCATGGCTGATATTGAAGGCATAGAGCATGCAATGAGCCACTCAATACCAAAGGTGGGCGGCATGGTACTGTTTTTCCCATTAGTATCTGTAATGATGCTAGCGGGCAATGTCAAGATGGGTTTAGCTGTAATTATTCCATCTATTTTAAGCTTTATATTTATACCTTTATCTAAAAAATATCAGGTTAATGGACAGAATAGATATTATGATGTCTTAAGAAAAAACTCAGAAAGCTTTCAAGAAAATATCGAAATGCAAATGGAGATTAAAGCATATAATTTATCGAAGGATATTAAAGATGACTTATATAAAAAAATGGAAGATAGTGAGAGAATACACTTAAAGGCGGAAGTAACTACAATTTTAACTTTGTCTATATCTTCAATATTTAGCTTTATATCTCTTGCTGTTGTGATATTTGTCGGCGTAAATCTAATTATTAATAAAGAGATAAATTCTCTCTACCTTATAGGATATTTACTAGCTGCTATGAAGATAAAAGACTCTTTAGATGCATCTAAAGAGGGCTTGATGGAAATATTTTATTTATCGCCCAAAATAGAAAGATTAAAAGAAATTCAAAATCAAGATTTACAAGAAGGCGATGACTATAGCTTAAAAAAATTTGATATTGATCTAAAAGATGTTGAGTTTGCCTACAATAAAGACGCAAAAGTTTTAAATGGTGTAAGTTTTAAAGCTAAGCAGGGAGAGGTCACTGCTTTGGTAGGTGCAAGTGGCTGCGGTAAAACAACTATCTTGAAACTTATATCAAGACTTTATGATTATGACAAGGGACAAATCTTAATCGATGGCAAAGATATAAAAGAAATATCAACAGAATCTCTTTTTGATAAGGTCTCTATAGTTTTCCAAGATGTGGTTCTCTTTAATCAAAGCGTTATGGAAAATATTAGAATCGGAAAGCAAGATGCAAGTGACGAAGAGGTTAAAAGAGCAGCAAAACTTGCAAATTGCACAGATTTTATAGAAAAAATGGATAAAGGTTTCGATACAGTTATTGGTGAGAACGGAGCTGAGCTATCAGGAGGAGAAAGACAAAGATTATCAATAGCCAGAGCCTTCTTAAAAGATGCGCCGATATTGATCTTAGATGAGATAACAGCAAGCCTTGATGTTAACAACGAGAAAAAGATTCAAGAGTCTTTAAATAATTTAGTTAAAGATAAAACTGTTGTAATCATTTCACATAGAATGAAATCCATAGAAAATGCAGACAAGATAGTAGTTCTTCAAAACGGAAGAGTAGAAAGCGAAGGTAAGCATGAAGAGCTTTTACAAAAATCAAAAATTTACAAAAATTTAATAGAAAAGACAAAAATGGCAGAAGAATTTATTTATTAGGAGGACTACAATGGATAATAAAAAATTAAAAGTAAAAGATTTAGTAAGTATCGGTGTTTTTGGCGTAATTTATTTTGCCTTCATGTTTGGAGTTGGTATGATGGGCTTGATTCCAATATTGTTCTTAATATACCCGACAGTATTAGCCATAGTTGCAGGAACTGTTGTTATGTTATTTATGGCTAAGGTTCAAAAGCCATGGGCACTATTTATATTTGGTATGATATCACCACTTGTGATGTTTGCAGCTGGTCATACCTACGTAGTTGTGGTTTTATCACTTATAGTAATGATAATAGCAGAATTAATTAGAAAGATTGGTAATTATAATTCATTTAAATACAATATGCTTTCTTATGCAATCTTCAGCACATGGATATGTAGCTCTTTAATGCAAATGCTTTTAGCAAAAGAAAAATATATGGAGTGGTCTTTGATGACGATGGGAAAAGATTATGTTGATGTATTAGAAAAGTTAATAACTTATCCTCACATGGCTTTAATAGCCTTAGGTGCTTTCTTAGGAGGAATTCTTGGAGCATATATAGGCAAGGCTCTATTGAAAAAACACTTTGAAAAAGCAGGCATCGTATAATGCCTACTTTTTCTTCAAATGCTCCCTTTAATCCCAATCCGATCTCTAAGATATTAGTCGTATTTATCACAGGCTTAACTGTTATGCATAGCATAAACATCCGTTTTGAGCTGGCAATTGTTTGTCTTATTGGTATTTTGCTTTATTTGAATGGATACAAAAAAACACTTTTCAAATGGATTATATTGTGTGGGATACTTTACTCCTTGCCTAATTTTATGGTGTTATCTGAATTAAACCCTATAGTTAAGATGTTTTTGAGTATACCTATTGTTATTAGAATGTTTATTTTACCATTTATGGCAGCAAGCTTTATGATAAAGACCTCGGATGTAGGCGCAATAATTTCATCGATGGATAAGCTTAAGATTTCAAAGAATGTATCCATACCTATTGCGGTTATGTTTAGATTCTTCCCATCTTTTAAGGAGGAGAAGAAAAACATCAAAATGGCTATGAGAGTAAGAGGGATAAATTTTAAAAACCCAGTCAAATATCTTGAATATGTTTCTGTGCCACTACTCATTATATCATCTAATATATCAGATGACATTGCAAAAGCGGCAGAAACAAAGGCAATAGAAAATCCAATTGCCAAGACCAGATACATTCGCGTAAAGATACAGCTAATTGATTTTGTTTATGTTTTAGCGGTTGCTGGACTTATTGTGGGAGGCTTAATATGGTTGAAATAAAAAATTTAAGTCTTGATTATGGTGAAGAGCATATATTAGATGATATATCACTATCCATAGCCGAGGGAGAGTGCGTGCTATTTACAGGAAAAAGTGGAAATGGTAAGTCATCTTTAATAAATTCAATCAATGGACTAGCTGTAAGGTATGATAACGCAAAGACAAAGGGCAAAATAATTATTGATGGTAAGAATATAAAAAATTTGGAACTTTATCAAATCTCAATGCTTGTTTCAACTGTTTTTCAAAATCCTAAGACATATTTTTTTAATGTCAATACGACATTAGAATTATTATTTTATTTGGAAAATATCGGTCTTGCAAGAGAAGAGATGGACAGGCGTTTGAAGGATATGCTTGAGATATTCCCGATAAAAAATCTTTTGAACAGAAATATATTTAATCTATCCGGCGGTGAAAAACAAATTCTTTGCATTGCAGCTTCTTATATAGCAGGTACAAAGATTATAGTTATGGATGAGCCTTCATCGAATTTAGATATTAAAAGCATAAGTGTTTTGGCAAAGATGCTAAAGATATTAAAAGAGAAAGGCATAAGCATAATTGTTGCAGAACATAGAATTTATTATTTGATGGACATAGTTGACCGTGTATTTTTAATAGATAAAGGAAAGCTTAAAAAAACTTATACTAGAAGGGAATTTTTAAAGCTAGATAAAAATGAATTAAATGCTTTAAGTTTAAGAGATAAAGAATTAAGTAAATTAAAAGTTCCTTATTTAAAAGAAGGTGGAGAGTATCAGATAAAAAATCTTAGCTACAAATTTACTGATGATGAGTGTTTAAGCTTAAAAGATATTTCGTTCAAGCTTGGGAAAATTTATGGCATAATAGGATCCAACGGACGAGGAAAATCAACGCTTTTAAGATGTTTAATAGGTCTTGAGAAAAAATCAAAAGAAGAAATTTATTTTAAGGGAGAGAAGCTATCTAAAAAAGAAAGACTCAAAAACTCTTCACTTGTTATGCAAGATGTAAATCATCAATTATTCACAGATGAAGTATTCAACGAGCTTAGATTAGGAGTAAAGAATTTTGATGAAGAAAAGGCGAAAATCATTTTAAAAGATTTATGCCTGGACGAATTTATTGAAAGGCATCCGATGAGTTTATCAGGAGGGCAAAAGCAAAGGCTTGCAATAGCATCTGTTATGTGCAAGAATTCTCCATTTGTCTTTTTTGACGAACCTTCAAGTGGTATGGATTATTCCAATATGATAAAAATATCTGAACTGATTAATAAGTATAAAACCATGGATAAAATAATTTTTATTGTTTCCCATGATATAGAATTTTTAAATGAAGTGGCAGATGAAATTTTTGAATTGTAAAATAGAGTCTGTTAAACATGTCTATAGAACTAGTAAATTGTCTAAAAATTTAAAAGATACTAACACATATTGATATTTATTAGAAAATTAACTTCAGGATTTTTACAGTATTTATAAACTTTATAATATGTATTTATAGTATTAATAATTTCCATATCTTTAGGGAAATTATTTATTTACTTACCATAATTAAAGAGATGAGAGATAAATATCGGCAGTCTTCGGACTGCCTTTATTTTTTTACTTAATTTAATGCAGTAAATCATACGATTGAAAGGAATCTGCGTTATATGCTATAATTAGGTAGTTAATCTATACATTTAGAAAGGTAAAATATAGAATTGGAGAATGATATGGGATTTTCATATAATAAATTGTAACCGCCCAATAACGAAGTCTATTGAAAAATCTCCAGACTAGAGAACTCACGGATAGTTCCTAATCTGGAGATTTCTTATTTGTACTTTTCTTGTACAACTTTAGTCCATGGTAAATAGGCCTCTAAAACCTCTTTGTTTACGAGAGTTTCCTCGTTTGGAAGACATTCTAGAAGATAGGATAGATATTTCTCACTATTTAGTTGATGACGTTTAGCTGTTTCCAACAAGCTCATAATAATAGCTCTTGCTTTAGCTCCTTCAAAACTTTGAGAAAATAACCACCCTCGCTTTTTTAAACTGAGCTCAGGCTAAAAGAGTCCACTGGACTCTTTTACTCCGTCCCATAACCAATGATTTAATGGCGCGTTCAGCTAGATTATTGGAAAGGACCAGATGGTCCGTCTTTCAAAATAGTCTTAAAGGTTTCTTCATACTTGAGGCTGTATTCAATTGCCCTTCCTAGTTTTGAACCTGCTAAAACTGACTGACGGCGGCACCAAGCAAAGAAGTCTTCCATTAGGGGCTGGAGATGTTCTTGACGTTTCTGTAGTCGTTCATCAGCTGGCAAAGCCTCCCAGTCTCTTTCCAAGGAAAATAACTGATCACAATAAGCTAAACCTTTAGCTCCTAAGGATGATTTATCTGCTTGCTTGGGGGTCGCTTCAAAAAATTTCCTTCTCACATGCGCCCAACATCCAACAAGTTCAGCTTCTTCCAGTTGACGATAAGCTTCTAGCGGTTCGCAGTTTACCAAGCTTAGCGTCGCCTTGCTCCTAAACCTTGGACTGCTATCGCATAGGCAGAACTAGAGGACTAAAGTCCTAAGTTACTGCCGCAACATGTCACAATGAACATAGCCAGAATAATCTCCTAGGAATTCTTGTACTACTGAACCACTTCGACACTGATCATGGTGGTAAAGCGTAATCCCTTGTTTCTCTGCTTTACCTGACAAAAAAATCCAATAGTAAGTCAGCTGACTATCACTTTCTAGAACACGATAAGAGGTTTCATCCGCATGAAGAAGAGCTTGTTCTAACAACTTTTCTCGTAAAAGATTATAAAGGGGCTCCAAATAGTATTGACTCGCCTTGATATGCCAATTAGCAATTTCCTTACGTGTGATTGGTAAACCCATCTTAGCCCAATCTTCTTCTTGGCGATAATTGGGTACCTTCAGATTAAACTTCTGATGGATGGTGTGAGCGATAATAGAAGCTGAGCCAAGGCTATGCGCCAAAGGGGCTTTAGGAATAGGAGCTTTCACGATTTTATCACTCGGATTTTTATCACTGCATGCTTGGCACTTATAAGCGTGTTGGATATGATCTATTCGTTTTAATTGCGCAGGAATAAAGACTAATTCTTGTCGTTGAAGGGTTGCTCCAATCTCTTTTAGATCTCCCTGACAATCAGGGCAAATGCTCTCTTCTACTTGATGATAAACTTCTTCTGAATCAAATTGGGCAAGAAGAGCTTGGCGTTTCCCTTTAGATTTCTTACGTTTATAGGTGATTTCTTCTCTTTCAACTGGGTAAGTCAGAGTCTTCTTCCATATTTTGTTCCTCTTCAAAAAGACTGAGTTGTCCAGATGGGCAAACACTTTTCTCAGAGGATTTTCCATAGAGCTTTTGCGTTAGATAAGCCACTTGTTCACGAAGAAGGGCAAGTTCATTGGTGAGACTATCAATTGTAGCACTCTGTTGTTGAATGATTTTCAATCTTCTTCCATGGGCTTCCTCTCCTTATTTCCTAACTTTATTATAACTAAAAAGAAAGTCCTCATTTCAATAGAAATCACGACTTTCTGATGGATTTATAGTAAAATGAAATAAGAATAGGACAAATCGATCAGGACAGTAAAATCGATTTCTAACAATGTTTTAGAAGCAGAGGTGTACTATTCTAGTTTCAATCTACTATATTTTTGGAGTGATAGAAAAGCCCTTCATAAGCTAGTCTACTTGTTCAGGTGCGAGAGCTTTGACATCCTTTTCTGTACTTAGCCAAGTCAGTTTTCCGTTCTCAAAGCGTTTATATAGTAGCCAAAATCCTTGACCATCCCAGTAAAGGGCTTTAAAGCGGTCTTTACGTCCACCACAAAAGAGAAAAACTTGACCTGAGAAAGGATCTAATTCAAAGTGGGTTTTAACCAGATAAGCCAGTGAATCAATGCCTTGCCTCATATCCGTTTTCCCACATACGAGATAGACCTGTCCTAGGCTAGATAGATGAATTGTCATAGAGCAACACCTTATCCAAAAGCTGTTCTACCATTTCGAGATTGAGAGATTGAAAAAAACTTACTTCAAGCTTGCCAATACGAATTTTAAGCAGAATATCATTTCTCTTTTTAGAATCAAAAAGACGAGATTGTGGAATCTCTACAGGAACAATAGGTTGTGGCATTAAAATATCCTCCAATAGTTTTACTTTACTAATAGTATACAGGAGGAGCTCCATGAATGATAGATACCTTGTTATGACGCGCTTACTATATTAGAAAGTTGGCTCTCTAATTAAATTAATTCTCATTATATATATCAAAAGACCGCAGCTTGAAAACTACGGTCTAATTTTTTGTCCAAATGTAAACCACTTGGAACTATTATTCAATTTATTCTTTTTAGTAAATGTTCCCGTTTTAATCCCAGTTACAGTTTTTAATCCTCTGTAACCGTTGATTTTACAAAGCTTTTAATTTTTTTGCGATTATTCCCACTCAACTGTTGCAGGTGGTTTACTTGTAATATCGTAGACGATACGGTTAACATGATCCACTTCATTTACGATACGTACTGAGATTTTTTGAAGTACTTCCCATGGAATTTTGGCAAAATCAGCAGTCATACCATCGATAGAAGTGATAGCACGGATTGCAATCGTGTAGTCATACGTACGACCGTCACCCATAACACCGACTGAACGAACGCCTGTGTTAACAGTGAAGTATTGCCAAATATCGCGGTCAAGTCCAGCTTTAGCGATTTCTTCACGAAGAATAGCGTCTGATTCACGAACGGTTTCAAGTTTCTCTTCAGTGATTTCACCCATGACACGGATAGCAAGTCCTGGTCCTGGGAATGGTTGGCGCCATACGATATGGTCTGGCATACCAAGCTCTGTACCAAGAGCACGAACTTCATCCTTGTAAAGAGTATTGAGTGGTTCAATCAATTCAAACTGCATATCTTCTGGAAGACCACCCACGTTGTGGTGTGACTTGATAGTTTGAGCTGTATCCGTACCAGACTCGATAACATCTGTATATAAAGTACCTTGAGCAAGGAATTTCACATCTTTGAGCTTGCTTGCTTCGTCATCGAATACATAGACAAACTCGTTACCGATGATTTTACGTTTTTGTTCAGGGTCAGAAACGCCAGCAAGTTTGTCAAGGAAACGTTTAGCAGCGTCTGCTTTGACAATATTCAAACCAAACTTACCACCGAGCATGTCCATAACTTGATCAGCTTCGCCTTTACGAAGAAGACCGTGGTCTACGAAGATACAGATCAATTGATCGCCAATCGCTTTTTGGAGAAGAACCCCAACGACAGATGAGTCAACACCACCTGATAGACCAAGAAGGACACGTTTATCACCGACGGTTTCACGAATTTTTTTGATCTGCATGTCAATGAAATTATCCATTGACCAGTCACCTTTAGCCTTACAAATGTTAAGGGCAAAGTTACGAAGGATATCATTTCCGTATACAGAATGACGAACTTCTGGGTGGAATTGGATACCGTAAATGTGTTTATCTGGGTTTTCGATGGCTGCGTATGGGCAGTCAGCTGATGTACCTGTACGAACAAAGTCAGCAGGAATCTCAGTAACCGCATCACCATGGCTCATCAAAACAGTCTGTTCATCAGGTGTTGATTCAAAAAGCGCTGATGGTGTGTGAGTTAGGGTTGATTGACCGTATTCACGATTTCCAGCATCACCTGCAGGAACAACTTTTCCTCCAAGTTTATGGGTCAATAACTGCATACCATAACAGATTCCCAAAATTGGAATTCCGAGTTCGAAGATTTCTGGGTCAATATCAAATGAACCATCTTCATATACAGAATTTGGACCACCTGATAGAATAATTCCTACAGGATTGACTTCACGAACTTCAGCAGCTGAAATTTTATGGCTTTTTAGTTCTGAAAAAACACCAATCTCACGGATACGGCGTGAAATCAGCTGGTTGTACTGGCTACCATAGTCCAATACGATGATTTTTTCTACATCTTGCAAATCAGTTGAAATGTTGCTCATCTTTTTCCTTTCTCAAAAGAAATATCTTTTCTCAATATTCTATCACAAATAAGGGCGAATTACCAACTAAACAAGGCGAAGTTTGACTTTTTCTAGTTTATTGGGGTACAATAGAGAAAAGATAGAAATGAAGTGAAAAATATGCTACCTGCTTATATGAAAATCCATGATCAGATAAAAAAGGATATTGACGAGCACCGTTGGGCTATTGGTGAGAGGCTTCCCAGTGAAAGAGATTTAGCTGAGCAGTTTGCGGTCAGTCGCATGACCCTCCGCCAAGCTGTATCTCTATTAGTCGAAGAAGGCGTCTTAGAGCGCCGTGTAGGAAGCGGCACTTTTGTTTCCAGTACTCGAGTACAAGAAAAGATGCGAGGGACAACCAGTTTTACTGAAATTGTCAAATCCCAAGGTAAAGTTCCCTCTATCCAGCTCATTTCCTACAAAAAAACCATTCCCAATGAGCAAGAAGTTGCCAAGCTAGGAATTTTTCCAACGGACAATATTATCCGAATGGAGCGGGTCCGCTATGCCGACCAAGTTCCCCTAGTTTATGAAGTTGCTTCTATTCCTGAAAAATTCATTAAGGACTTTAAAAAAGAAGAAATCACCAGTCATTTCTTCCAAACCTTGCAAAAATATGGCTATCGTATCGGCAAATCTCAACAGACCATCTATGCTCGCCTTGCTAAAGAAAAGATTGCCCACTATTTGGAAGTTGAAAAAGGACATGCTATTCTTGGATTGACACAGGTTTCCTACCTAGAAGATGGTACTGCTTTTGAATACGTAAAAAGTCAATATGTAGGCGAACGCTTTGAATTTTATCTTGAAAATAATTAGATTACCACGCAAAAACTCTCTGTCACGGACAAAGAGTCTTTTTTATTTTTCTAAGAATAAATCTTTCAAAGAAATCAAAGTTACAGCAAACAATATCATTGCCATACCAAGAAAATCAATGGGATAAAATTGTTCATTCATTATTAAGAAGGCAAAGAAAATCGCCGATATTGGCTCAATTGAAGCCAACAAGCTTGACTTGACCGGTCCTATCAGACTGGCTCCTTTAAGGAAAGCTGTATAGGCAAAGACAGTCCCGATAAGGATAATGCCTGCAAACGCAAGGAGAAAATCAAGACTAGTCGGGATATCGGCCTGTAGAACCCCTGTAAAAGGAAGAGCGACCAAACCTGCTATGACCATTCCCACACCAATGACCAAGCTGCTCCCCCACTTTTTAATCAAGGCTATGGGTAAAATGATATACAGAGCATAAGTAAAGGCAGAAAAGAGACCCCAGAACAGACCAGCAGGTGTCATGGATAACTGGTCCAACTGCCCATGTGTTGCGATCAGGAAGGTTCCTCCGATGGCGAATATGATGGAAACTATCTCTCCCAGTGTCGGTGCCACCCTATCCTTGATACAGCTATAAATTAAAATTCCGACAGGACAAACATACTGAAGCACCGTCGCTGTTCCCGCATTGGTCTCCTGAATAGCAGACAGATAGGCGAATTGGTTGAGAAAAAGACCAATCAGAGCAAAAATAAGAAGAGACAGCAAACTCTTTCTATCCTTTAAAAAGACCAGTATTTTATCCTTTGCAGTAGCATAAGCCAAGAGCATGAGAATTCCACCAGCGATTAAAAGACGCAAGTTGGTCAAGACCAGAGCCGAAATTCCGTGTGCCATTAGGTATTGGCCACTCGTTCCTGACAACCCCCAAGCAATACCAGCCACAACTGTTAGTAAAGTCCCTTTTAAACTATTTGACATGTCTCTCCTTACTCTTCTTTGCGAATCAAGTTCATCACTTGATTGCGGTCTAATATCCATTGAGCTCTCTCGTCCTTTTCATAGGTACGATTCGATAGGAAAATAGTGGCTTCTTGCTTCTGACGATTCCACATGATAAAGGTACCTGTATAGCCCGTATGGTCTAGCCAATCTCCTTCCAAATTCCATGCTAAAGAACGTTCCTTGTCATCCAAAGGAGAAAAATTTTGACTTAAGTCTCTTGCAAAATCATCTGCTAAATAGTGTTCTAAAAAGATTTGTAAATCCTTTATAGTCGAAAATAAACCAGCACTTCCAGCATGTCTACCCAGGAGACGAGCCTTGGGATCATGCACTATGCCTGCCTCTACACCTCTAACTGTTGGAACAGCAAGCTCAACTGACCCAAACTTGGTTTCCGTCATTCCCCAAGGTTTCCAGACTTGATCCTTTAAAATCACATCCAAATCTTGATTAAAAATTCTTTCCAAAATAAAGCCCAACAGCAAAAAATGGACATCCGAATAAAGAAAGGCTGGCTGACTTCGTCTGTTGAGATGAAACATCGCTTCCTTTAATTCAGGGGCTGTTAAAAGATCACGATTAGGAATAAAAGGATCAAGGTCTGTTGCATGAGTCAAGAGCTGGCGAATAGTGATGTCTGGATAATCACTCTCAGGTAAAAAATCTATTACCAGTCTATCAATATCTAATTGACCTATTTCCCACAAGAAGGTACAAACTGTGCCAACCCCAACAACCTTGCTGACACTAGCTAGGTCATAAACTAGTCCTGCCTCAGTCTGCAAGCCATGCTCTGGGTCACTCTGGCCTAAATAGAACTCTGTCCATTGATTGTCCTTAAAATACGCAAAAGAGGCTCCGGGATAAATCCCTGCCTCGATTTGTTCTTCTATTTTTTTAATGATCTTGGTCCACTTCATACTTCTTCAAACCACAATTCAACATTATTTCTATCTTTACCAAGGAAGAATTTTTCAGACTTAGGAATAAAATATTCAATAGACTCAAACTTCTGGCGAAGACTTGCTATGTCTAATTCATTGACCAAGAACTTGAGCATAGATAAGTCCCAGGTAACCGTATTGTCCACAGTCAAATCCTGCCCCTGAGCTGGAATAAAATCAAGGGATGCCCCAATTTCAGATGATTCCAAGAAACTTTCGATATCAGTTGGGAGATGTAATTCCATAGAAATCTCAAATTTACTTAAAGAAATTGATGCCAAATCTGTTTGAAATTCAGGCTTTTCTCCTACTTCTACTAGACTTGCTCTGTCATCTTCCGCATGAATCAAAATCAAATCATCTTCTGGTGAGAAAATTTCAAAAGCGTAGCCATTTTGACCTTTATATAATCGATGAATCGAATCTGTTTTAGATAAGATTCCTTCAATTTCTAAGGGATTTTCCACCTTGACAATCAATCTAGCTAGTTTTTTTCTTCCCTCTACCTTACGAGTACGCATACTGGGAGCTTCTTCTAAAACCAGCTTTTCAAGACCCGTTTGGTCACCTAGTGACAGAAAGGCCGATTCTTCTAACAAGGCCTTCATTCCAAGGGTTTCAATATAAAATGTTTCATTTAATTTTCTATTATTAGCTTTTAAAGTAGGAATAATCCGTACAATCTGATTTACATTCATAAATTCCTCCGTCACTTTTTATTTTAAAGGATTTTAGAATTTTTTACAAGATATTATGCTCAAATTTAACATTATTTAGCTATTTAGTAAAGATAGTCTTTCAAGGCTTTTGACAAAGCCTGATAACCAGCAATACTGAGGTGCAGTCCATCAGTTGTATATTCTTTTTTGAGTTGGCCTGCTTGGTCTGTCAAACAATCAAATACTGGCACAAATTCCACCTGCATATAGGCAGATGCAAGCTCTTGATAGGCTTGATTCCAGTTCTGAATTTTTTCATTCGAGCGGATATAGACTGCCTGCTGGTACTCCTCTCCCTCATTGACAGGCAAAATGGAAAGCAATTTAATCTCTGTCAATGGATAATCGCGAGCAACGGATTGAATGATAGCTTCGAGATTATTGAGAGCCTCATTCACAGGAACATCCTTTCCGATATCATTTGTCCCAATCAGAAGAAAAATTTTATCTACTGCTCCACCATATAGATGAGCATCAAGGTTCTCTAGTAACAGTCCTGTCTGATAGCCACGAATTCCTCGATTGACAATCGTCTTTGAAGTCCCAAATAGTTCCTGTAGAGGATAATACTCGACAATGGAATCCCCAATAAAAAGAATGTTTGGTTCTACAACAGAAATGTGATTTAGGTGACGATACTTGGTTTGGATTTTTTCTTGTTCCTTTAGGAGCCAATTTTCTAATAACTGTACTGCCACTTCATTCTCCTTTTTCTAACCAGTTTTCCAAGACTTGATAAACTCCTCCTTGGCTGTTGGCTGGTGCTAGAGCAGTCGCCACAGCTTTGGCTTTCTCATCAGCATTTTCCATCGCATAGGCAATTCCAGCCATTTCAAGCATTTCAACATCATTTTCACTATCACCAAAAGCCATGATTTCTTGGGATTTCAAGTCCCAGCGCTTGAGTAATTCCTCCAAGCCCCATGCTTTATGAATCCCAGCTTGGAGGATATCAATGCAACCATAGCCACTGGATACAGCTCGGACACGGCCATCAAAGAGAGCATTGATTTCTTCCAAAACCGAACTCAAACGTTCCTCACCAACAACCATGCTCATCTTGAGCACACCACCAAAGAGGTCAGATGTTAATTCATCCACAAATTGCATCCGTTGGTAGAATTTTTCAATCATTTCTGGAATCATAAAACTTTCAAGATCTGTAAAAATCGTACCTTCCTTGACAAAATCACCCTTCATCCCCGTTACAACAAACTGGTCCTGACACGCTCGACCCTTGAAATGAGCCAAAGCCTTGTTGACAATGGCGTCATCCCATGTCTGAGCCTGAATCAATTCATTGTTTTCAAAAATACGAGCGCCATTAGCAACAACCAGAACCACTCGATCCACCAAGGGACTCAGTAGTTGTCTCATGCGGTGAATTTCATTGCCCGTCGCAATGACAAAACGAATGCCCCTTTGATCCAACTGATCTAAAATCTTTTCCAATCGTGGGAGATCAAGCTGACCCCTAGCATCCAGCAAGGTCCCATCCATATCTGTCGCAATTACCTTAATCATCATTTACTTTCCTCTGGATTCAAGCTAATACCACTTCAATCCCACATGTTCATTCATTTCTTTATAGGCTGTATCAATTCGTTCCTTAGTCGCTTCATCTAACTGGTCACGATGACTGCCACCCCTCTATAAAATCTTCCAAAATATAAGTTTGGTAATGATACAAGGGATATCCTTCTGGTGAAAAGGTTCCCTTTGGTGTTCGATTGACCCAAGTAGGATGAGCTTTAGCTGTTCCGATAGTTGTTTTTCCATCCTTCTTCTTGATGGTGACATCCATGAGAACACCACGTTCAGTCCACTTAGCATTCTCTTCATCTCCCATAGATTCAATTCGTTGATTGGAAATGAAGTTCCCCATTTAATAGACAATGAGCTTCTTATCTCCATCTTTTTCCACCGTTTCAGATGGTTCAACAACGTGAGGATGCCCTCCAAAGATAATATCCGCTCCCCAATCGATCATCTTGTGATAAAGAGCTTTTTGTTCTTCAGTTGGTTCCAATCGATACTCAACACCCATCTGAGGCATGATAATGGTGATATCTGCTTCCTTCTCTGCCCGTTCAACTTCAGCCTTTATCTTATCTTCGTTTAAATCTGAAAGATAACGATTATAGTCTTCCTGAGAAATATACTGCTCAATTCCATTGAAACCATAGGAATAGGCTAACAATGCAACCTTGATAGCATTCACTTCCTTAATGACCAGCGGAGCCTGATCACGTGGTTCGTGCGTATAAACTCCGATTGGAGTGATTCCAGCTTTCTCAATAATATCGGCCATTGAAATAACTCCCTCAATTTGCGAATCCAAAATATGATTATGAGCTAAATCCAGCACATGATAACCTGCCTCCTTAATAGCATCCATAACTTCAACAGGAGCATTAAAGAGAAGATAACCCGCTAAATAATGATCCTTATTAATGGTTCCTTCAAAATCACCAATAGCTAAATCTGCTTGCTTGAGCCAAGGAGTCACATACTCAAAATTTTCATGAAAGTCATAGGTACCGTCTTCTTTTTTAGCTGAAAAGAAAAGTCCATCGTGGTATAGCAAATCCCCGTGGGCCATAATTCTGGCAGTTTTTTCCTCTTCCTACTCCTGAGACTTTTGCTTAGTCCCCTCTTGAGAAATAGTATCTCGTTTTTGACTAGTCAAGGGATTCCTTGGAAGCTTTCAAACAACAAGACCAAGCCCATTGATAAACCAACTGCTAGCAAGAGTATCGCCACAAATCCCTTATTGCTCCACTTGCGATAACTCCTAAAAAGTTTACCAAGCCCTTCATAAAACGAAAAGCTAAACCACCCTGATTTCGATTTTGTCTTCTTTGTATCTTCATTCTCCCTACTTTCTTATGCAAGCCTTTTCTTTTTATTATATCACAGATAAGTATTTCTTTCACAATTGAATTGAACTTCCTATCTATTTTCTATAAATCCTAAATGCCATAATGCTTTCAATCCTTGTCATTTTGTGATATCATGTAGAGGTAATGAAAGGAAATGAACTAATCCACAGTGGCTTATTCCAAGTATACCACTTGGGCTTTGGCAGTAGCTAACTGCACTAAACATAATATAAGGAGAGAAAATGTCTGCAATAGAACGTATTACAAAAGCTGCTCACTTAATTGATATGAACGATATTATCCGTGAAGGGAATCCTACTCTACGCGCGATTGCTGAGGAAGTCACTTTCCCCCTATCTGACCAGGAAATCATCCTAGGCGAAAAGATGATGCAATTCCTTAAACATTCCCAAGATCCTGTCATGGCTGAAAAAATGGGACTCCGCGGTGGTGTTGGACTGGCTGCTCCCCAGTTAGATATCTCAAAACGCATTATCGCTGTTTTGGTACCTAATATTGTTGAAGAAGGCGAAACTCCACAGGAAGCCTACGATTTGGAAGCCATTATGTACAATCCAAAAATCGTCTCTCACTCTGTTCAAGATGCTGCTCTTGGCGAAGGAGAAGGTTGCCTGTCTGTTGACCGTAACGTGCCTGGCTATGTTGTTCGCCATGCCCGCGTTACTGTTGACTACTTTGACAAAGATGGAGAAAAACACCGTATCAAACTCAAAGGCTACAACTCCATTGTTGTTCAGCATGAAATTGACCACATTAACGGTATCATGTTTTACGATCGCATCAATGAAAAAGACCCATTTGCAGTTAAAGATGGTTTACTGATTCTTGAATAAAGAAAATCCCGTTGCAAGACGGGGTTTTGTGTTATAATAGAGGCATGAAAACAAATGATATTGTCTATGGTGTCCACGCCGTTACCGAAGCCCTCCTTGCAAATACAGGAAACAAACTCTACCTCCAAGAAGATCTCCGAGGTAAGAATGTTGAGAAAGTCAAGGAACTAGCTACAGAAAAGAAGGTGTCCATTTCTTGGACATCAAAAAAATCTCTCTCTGAGATGACTGAAGGTGCTGTTCATCAAGGTTTTGTTCTACGAGTGTCTGAATTTGCCTATAGCGAGCTAGATTACATCCTTGCAAAAACACGCCAAGAAGAAAATCCACTTCTATTGATTCTAGATGGTCTAACCGATCCCCATAATCTGGGTTCTATCTTGCGAACAGCCGATGCGACCAATGTTTCAGGTGTCATCATTCCCAAGCACCGTGCTGTCGGAGTAACTCCTGTCGTTGCCAAAACAGCCACAGGTGCTATTGAACACGTTCCAATTGCCCGAGTGACAAACCTCAGTCAAACCTTAGATAAACTCAAGGATGAAGGCTTCTGGACCTTTGGAACGGATATGAACGGTACTCCTTGCCACAAGTGGAATACAAAAGGGAAAATCGCCCTCATCATCGGAAATGAAGGAAAAGGCATCTCTAGCAACATCAAAAAACAGGTCGATGAAATGATTACCATTCCGATGAATGGACATGTTCAAAGCCTCAATGCCAGTGTTGCTGCAGCCATTCTCATGTACGAAGTTTTTCTAAATAGACTATAAAAAAGTTTCCAGTCATCTGATTGGAAACTTTTTTATGATTAACTATGTTCTGTGATAAACTTGTAGGCTTCTTGACCAGCGATAGCTCCATCTCCAACTGCTGTTGTTACTTGGCGAAGGTCTTTCAAGCGAACATCTCCAACTGCAAAGATACCGTCGACTGCAGTCTTCATGTGGCTATCTGTCACAATCCAGCCTGCCTGATCTTGGATATTCAATTCTTTAACAAAATCGCTAAGAGGGTCCAAACCAACATAGATAAAGACACCACCGAAGGCTTGCTCTGTCACTTGACCTGTTTTCACATTTTCAAAAACGACAGATTCTACTCTGTTTTCACCCTTGATTTCCTTCACTACAGAATCCCAGATAAAGCTGATTTTTTCATTCGCAAAGGCGCGATCTTGTAAAACCTTTTGGGCACGAAGTTGGTCACGACGGTGAACAATGGTAACAGTCTTAGCAAAACGAGTCAAGAAGAGGGCTTCTTCAACAGCTGAATCTCCACCACCAACTACCAATAAATCTTGGTCACGGAAGAAAGCACCATCACACACAGCACAGTAAGAAACACCACGACTGTTCAGTTCTTCTTCTCCAGGCACTCCCAAAGGACGGTGTTTAGAACCAGTTGCTACGATAACTGTACGTGTTTCATATGTTTGGTCATCAGTCATCACTTTCTTAAAATCACCATGGTCTTCGACATTTTCAACATAACCATAAATGTGCTCAACACCAAGATTTTCAAGTGGTTCAAACATCTTTTCAGCCAATTCAGGTCCACTAATATTAGCGTATCCTGGGTAATTTTCGATATCAGATGTATTATTCATCTGACCACCTGGCAGACCACCTTCAATCAAAGCTACTTTTAGATTGCTTCGAGCAGCATACAAGGCCGCAGTCATCCCTGCAGGTCCAGCACCGATAATAATAGTATCGTACATATAGATTCCTTCTTTCTTGTTGTAACTATCTTTATTCTAACTCTTTCTTGTCAATCACGCAAGGATTATGCCTTGAAAACAAGAATTAAACTCATAACCGCAAAGGATAATACTGGGACAACCAAGACTCCAATCATAATCATATCATAGAGATGGGCTTGGCGAGCCCTGGCTGTCTTATCAACTCCCGACATGGCTCTCAGACCAATCCAAATCCCTAAAAAAATCAGAACAAGGATGGTGGTCAAGATCAAACTCTCGAAATATAAAGAAAATAGTTGCAGTAGCATGATTTCTCTCATTTCTATCTTTTTTAAAGAGTAAACTCAGCTAGTCCAACTAACTGAGTTTTCCTTTATCTATTATATCAAATATAAGTCCGTTTGTAACTAGCGAAGAATTCTTTTGTCCGCTCTTCTTTAGGGGTGTGGATAATCTCATCCGGAGTTCCAGACTCGATGATTTTCCCCTTATCTAAGAAGAGAATTTTATCCGCAACTTGGGCTACAAAGGACATGTCATGACTGACCAAAATCATGGTCTGACCTGACTTAGCAGCATCTGCAATAGACTTTTCTACTTCACCGACCAATTCTGGGTCAAGGGCTGAAGTTGGTTCGTCTAAGAGCAAAACATCTGGTTTCATAGCAAGCGCACGCGCTAGGGCAACCCGTTGCTTCTGTCCACCTGATAAATGGCGAGGATAATGGTTTTCACGGTCCGAAAGCCCAACCTTAGCCAACTCTTCCTTGGCAATCTTAGTCGCTTCTTGGTCAGATAATTTCTTGACAACAACCAAGCCTTCTTTCACATTATCAAGTGCTGTTCGACGTTCAAATAAATTAAACTGTTGGAAAACCATAGACAACTTACGGCGTAGGGCAAGGATTTCTTCTTGAGTGATTTTAGAAAAATCAACTGAAAAACCATCAATCTGAATAGAGCCACTGTCAGGTGTTTCAAGATAATTGAGACTGCGAAGAAAGGTTGATTTTCCAGCTCCTGAAGAACCAATCAAGGCTACAACTTCCCCTTTTTGAATATCCAAGTTCAGATGATCCAAGACAGTCTGTCCTGAAAAGGATTTGCTTAAATTCGAAATCTTAATCATTAACGAAGGTCTCCTTTCACATCTGTTTGCACTGTATCAGGTGCAGAAATAGCCATTTTTCTCTCGATGAAACGACCGAGGCTTTCAATTCCGATATTGACTACCCAATAAACAAGGGCAACAGAGATGAAGCGTTCAAAATAGCGATAATCAGCTCCACCTAGAATCTGAGCTTGGGCAAAGACTTCCACAACACCCGCACTAAAAGCTAGAGATGTTCCCTTGGTCAAACCGATGAGGGAATTAATCAAGGTTGGAGTAGCTACCACCGCTGCATTAGGAATAATCACTCGTCGATAAACTTGCGCTCGGGTCATACCCAGACTGCGCGCCGCCTCAATCTCACCAGGATTAACTGAGAGAATGGCTGCACGAATGGTTTCACTAGCATAAGCTGCCTCATTAAAGGCAAAAGCGACAATCGCAAAAGCTGCAGCTGGAATCGCATTGATATTGAGACCAGTTCCCCATTGCTGATTGAGGGCTTTCAAAGCCAAAGGGATTCCGTAGTAGGTCAACATGAGTTGCACCAAAATCGGTGTCCCTTTTAAGAAACTAACAAAGAAGGCCTGCAAGGGATATAAAATCTTGACACGATTGATCTTCACAATGGCAAAAAGAAGCGCCAAAACCAAGCCAAAAAGGGCACCACCAATTGTCAACATAATTGTTGTTGGAAGTTGTTGAACAATTCTAGGGATTCCATCAAAGACCGAACGTAGGCTAAACAGCTTGCCATCCGGAATCAATTGCATCAAGTTTTGGTACCAATCTGATGCTAAAATCGTTGGAACATTCATAAAAACATCCTCTTCTGATAATGATTCATTCTACCATGCTTCTGCCGTCAATGAAATTATTTGCTACGGTCAGATACAGACTTTGTCTACCTACTAGTTTATCATACTTTGAAACAGGGAAGTTATATATTTTATCTATCAAAGAGATAGATAAAAACTATTTCAGTCCCAGTTCTTCATAAGATTTTCGATAACCGATTTGCTTAACAGTTCCATTTTCTACTAAAATGGGCCGTTTTAACAACATACCGTCACTTGCTAGCAACTCAGCCGCTTCTTGGTTTGACAAACTTCCTACCTTATCTTTTAGCCCTAATTCACGGTATTTGATACCACTGGTGTTGAAAAATTGCTTCAATTCAAATCCTGAGGTTTCTAGCCAATTCAAAATGACTTCTTGGCTAGGTGTTTCTTCCACGATATGGACGGCTTTATAGTCCACACCTAATTGATTTAATTCTTGTTTTGCTTTTTTACAAGTTGAACATTTGGGGTATTCGATAAATTCTAACATGTGCTTCTCCTTCTATTTGTTTATATCTTTAAAATCTACGCCTTCATGCTCCAAGAGCCAAGCTTTCTTTTCCACTCCTGCAGCATAGCCTGTCAGACGCTTGCCTGCTCCCAACACACGATGACAAGGTACTAGGATAGACCAAGGATTGCGTCCCACTGCTCCACCAATTGCTTGAGCAGAAGCCACTTGCAGGTCTTGAGCAATTTGTCCATAGGTCACTGTCTGACCATAAGGAATGCCCTGTAAATAGTCCCAAACTCTCTTTTCAAAATTCGTTCCGATTGGCGCCAAGAGCAAGTTGGATAAATCCTGAGGCTTGCCTTTAAAGTAATCATCTAAGCAAGCAATAACTGGGTCTAAAATAGGATGACTAACAACTTCTTCTATCGTTTCATCTCCTAGTCTCCTCTCAAAATGCTTCTGCTCCTGAACCCAAATTCCATACAAATAATGGTCATCAGCTACAAGTGATAGAATACCAATTGGTGAGGAGTAGAGTATTTTTACATACTTCTTTTGCATTATTTCTTTAATTTTTGATAGGCCAAGCGTTCGCCATCTACTGGCACCTTACCAACTTGTTTAAAACCAAGTTTTTCAAAAATATGTTGCATAACCTTGTTTTCAGCATG
The DNA here is from genome assembly GCF_001457635.1 of Streptococcus pneumoniae. Classification (NCBI taxonomy): domain Bacteria; kingdom Bacillati; phylum Bacillota; class Bacilli; order Lactobacillales; family Streptococcaceae; genus Streptococcus; species Streptococcus pneumoniae. The sequence goes on along the minus strand of NZ_LN831051.1, from coordinate 1,258,817 downwards.
CGTATCTGAGCGAAAATCAAGATAATCAAAACCTTCAATCAAGCCCTCTAAGAAGGTTTGAGCAACTCCTTTTCCCTGCACATCTGCTGCCACAGCAATACGGTGAAAGACTAGATACTCTGACTCTCCAGCTTGCCAGTTTCCCTCATAAATAGCTTCATAGGCCTCCTCTGGACTCTTGGTCACAGCAGCATAGGCTAGCAGTTCTCCCTCTTCCAAGGCTACGTAGGCTTGCCCTGAGATGATATCATCGATAATAACATCTGCATTTGGATAGCCATTTTGCCACTGGTCACTACCAGCATCTGCTAAACATTTTTTGGCATCCTCCATCACCTGCATGATGGCATCTACTTCATTTGGAAAAGCTAAACGAATTTCCATCTTTTTTCCTCATTTCTGACTAGTTTCTCCCATCATAGCATAATTTAAGTATTTCTACAAGCAGTTAAAACTTGACTTTGTGTTTTTGTTATTTTATAATCTAGTTATCAAAACTATATAAAAAGGAGTTGAAAATGAAAACTACCTTTTCCTACCCAAAATGGGCAGAAATTCCAAACATTGACCTCTATCTGGACCAGGTTTTGCTCTATGTCAATCAGGTCTGCGCCCCTATCTCTCCTAATAAAGACAAGGGCCTAACAGCATCTATGGTCAACAATTATGTGAAAAATGGTTACCTGACAAAGCCTGACAAAAAAAAATACCAACGCCAACAGATTGCCCGTTTGATTGCTATCACAACCCTCAAGTCTGTATTTTCTATTCAAGAAATAGCCCAGACACTTAATACTCTACAAACTCAAGCAAGTTCAGACCAACTCTACGATGCTTTTGTGGACTACATGAACCAAGGAATTGACCCAGCTAACCCTATTATCCAAACCAGCTGCCAAACCGTCAAACTCTATCATCAAACTCTAGACTTAATCGATCATACTCAAGAGGAGGTAATCCAATGAACACTAGTCTTAAACTCAGCAAACAACTCAGTTTTGGAGAGGAGATTGCTAATAGCGTGACCCATGCTGTGGGTGCAGTCATCATGCTTATCTTGCTGCCTATTTCATCCATCTATAGTTATGAAGCACACGGATTTTTATCCTCTATCGGCGTTTCCATTTTCGTCATCAGTCTCTTTCTCATGTTCCTATCATCCACCATTTATCACTCTATGGCCTATGGTTCGACCCACAAATATGTTTTGCGAATCATTGACCATTCTATGATTTACGTTGCCATTGCCGGCTCATACACGCCCGTTGTCTTGACCTTGATGAATAACTGGTTTGGCTATCTGATTATTGTCATCCAATGGGGAACGACCATCTTTGGTATTCTCTATAAAATCTTTGCTAAAAAGGTCAATGAGAAATTTAGCCTTGCTCTTTACCTGATTATGGGCTGGTTGGTTCTGGCTATCATTCCTGCCATTATCAGTCAAACGACACCCGTTTTCTGGAGTCTCATGGTAACTGGCGGACTCTGTTATACAGTTGGAGCTGGATTTTATGCCAAGAAAAAACCTTATTTCCACATGATTTGGCATCTCTTTATCCTAGCTGCGTCCGCACTTCAATACATCGCTATTGTTTATTACATGTAAAAAAGTTGAGAAATTCAATCTCAACTTTTTTCTTTACACATATTGATAAAGTACTGGTGCAAGCGCACATCATCAGTCAATTCTGGATGAAAAGAACTTACCAACATATTTTTTTCTTGGGCTGCAACAATTTGATTGTTCACTGTTGCTAGAATTTCTACACCCTCACCAACACTACTGATAATCGGACCACGGATAAAGGTCATTGGAATCTTGCCAACTCCCTTACATTCTGCTTCCGTGTAGAAACTTCCTAATTGGCGCCCATAAGCATTACGCTCGACCACCATATCCATAGTTCCTAGATGACTCTCTTTCTGAGAAGTGATTTCCTTAGCCAGCAAAATTAAGCCCGCACAGGTCCCAAACACTGGTAAGCCAGATAGAATGGCTTCTCGGATGGGAAGTAGCATGTTCTGGTCACGTAAGAGCTTGCCCATGGTTGTAGACTCACCACCAGGCAAAATCAAACCCGACAAGTCACTCTGATCTTGCTGAAAATCATCTAGATTTCTGAGTTCTACACTCTCGACACCTAATTGATCTAGCACTTTTGCATGTTCTGCAAAGGCCCCTTGCAAGGCCAATATTCCAATTTTCATCTATTTTCCTCGTTCAGCCATGAGAATTTGGATTTCATTTTCATTAATACCAACCATGGCTTCTCCTAAATCTTCAGAGATTTGAGCTAGGATTTGAGGATTACGGAAGTTAGTCACAGCCTTAACAATGGCACTCGCTCGTTTAACAGGATCTCCTGACTTGAAAATACCTGAACCGACAAAGACCCCCTCTGCCCCTAATTGCATCATTAACGCAGCATCTGCTGGCGTTGCAACACCTCCAGCAGCGAAATTTACAACTGGCAATTTTCCATGTTCATGAACATATTGGACCAATTCTACAGGGACTTGCAAATCCTTGGCAGCAACATAAAGCTCGTCCTCACGTAAGTTTTGAATGCGGCGAATTTCCTGATTCATCATACGCATATGACGAACAGCTTGGACGATATCCCCTGTCCCTGGTTCTCCTTTGGTACGAATCATGGAAGCACCTTCAGCGATACGACGCAAGGCTTCACCCAAATCCTTAGCACCACAGACAAAAGGAACTTGGAATTCTTTCTTGTCCACATGGAAACGGTCATCAGCTGGAGATAGAACTTCACTCTCGTCGATATAATCAATTTCAATAGCCTCTAAAATCTGAGCTTCAACAAAATGCCCGATTCTGACCTTAGCCATTACTGGAATACTAACCGCTTCTTGGATTTCCTTAATCATCTTTGGGTCGCTCATGCGGGAAACTCCTCCAGCTGCACGAATATCAGCCGGAATTCGTTCCAAGGCCATCACAGCTGCCGCACCAGCAGCTTCTGCGATACGAGCCTGTTCAGGATTCTGCACATCCATAATAACACCACCCTTGAGCATCTGTGCCAAGTTTTTATTTAGTTCATAACGATTTTCAGTCATTTGTTTTATCCTCATCATTTGTATTGGTAGCTACCTTTTCATTTTAAGTCAGAACAGAATGAAGCACAAGATAAAAAAACTATAATTGTATGGGGACAGATTGGCTAAAAACTATCTGACCTTAACTTAAGGCCAGATAGCTCATTCATTTTTATTTTTCAGCCGTAAGGGCAGCCATTGTGATGTAGTTGTATGGTTTATTGAAGTGTGGCAAGAAGAAGAGGTCTGTCAATGCCAATTTATCAATTGTCACATGCTCTTGGATAGCAAGTGAGAACATGTGGATTCCCATGCTAATTGCAATATCATGTGAAACCATTTGGGCACCAAGAATTTCACGGCTATCTTTGTCAAAGACAATCTTAATTGCTACTTCATGGTTGTCATGTTTCATGAATTCTGGTTTTTGAAGATCGTTAAAGCCTGTTTCAGTTGCGTTGTAACCAGCAGCTTTCGCTTTTTCAAGAGTCAAACCAGTTGAAACCATGTGAAGACCGTAGATTGAGATACCATTTGAACCTTGAACACCGATTCCTTCCAATTCATGTCCACAAGCGTTGTAGGCACCAACGATACCAGTGCGAACAGCATTTGAAGCAAGAGCGATATAGCTTGTATCTTTACGAGCATTGTCATAAACAGTCGCACAGTCACCAACAGCGTAAACGCCTGGGATAGATGTTTCTTGTTTCTTGTCTACAAGGAAGGCACCGTTGCGGAAGAGTTCGATCTTACCATCAGCAAGGGCTGTGTTTGGACGGAAACCAACTGCAAGGATAACCATATCCACGTCAAAGCTTTCTTTGTCAGTAATCAAGCGTTCAACTTTACCATCACCTTCGATTGCTTTAACAGTTTGACCTAGAGCCAAGCGGATGTTGTGATCTTCCAAGTTCTTCGCCATCATTTGTGTGAAGTCTTTGTCATAGTAACCGTTCAAGACAGTATCAACGATATCAACAAGGACAACTTCTTTTCCAAGACGTTCAAAGGCTTCAGCAAGTTCAACACCGATGTAACCACCACCAACAACGGCGATACGGTCGAGATGTTGGCTCTTGTCAGAAAGTTTATTGATAACTTCTTCAGCATTTTGGTACAATTTCACGAATTGTACGTTTTCAAGAGTTGCTTTAAATTCGCGGTTTCCTTTAACAATTTCAACACCTTCGATTGGTGGTAAGATTGGTGTAGAACCTGTAGCGAAAATCAATTTCTCGTATGATTCTTTGTGTTCTTTTCCTTCAACTTCTGCTGTAACCACTTTGTTATCATAGTCGATTGAAAGAACTGGTGAATTCATATAAACCTTAGCACCTTTAGCTTCTAATTTGTCTTTATCAGAATAGAACAAGCCTTCAGCACCGTCAATTTGTTCACCAATCCAAAGAGCCATTCCACATCCTAGGAAAGAGATGTTAGAGTTTTGGTCAAATACAACAATTTCGTTCTCATTTCCAAAATTATCCAACATGGTATTGATACATGCTGTACCAGCGTGGTTAGCACCGACTACAACGATTTTACTCATAAAAAATTTCCTGCCTTCATTCTAAATTTACCTTACTAGTATACCATTTACCGTTAGCGTTTACAAGGGGGGTACTATTATTTCAGCATTTTTTATCAAAAATAATTCCCCATTTATCCTGTTTTCAAGCCTCATGAATTTTATGAGCATATTTCTTGACTTTTTCCAAATTTTGTTTGTGAAAATTCTAACTTTATGGTATTCTAATAACATGAAAATAAAATGTAAGGGCTTCAATTTAGATAATTATTTTATATTACAACTTATTTTCTATAAGAGAAAGGAGTTGGTAGCTTGACTCTTCGTTCACATTCTGAACGGCTAATGGGGACTACTATCACTATTTCATTAGTGGATGAGCAAGCCGATATCTTTCTCCAAAAATCCTTTGACTTGCTCAAAGAGCTTGAATACCGCTTCAACGCCAATAGTCAAGAATCTGAGTTGATGGAAATCAATTATCAAGCAGGAATATCCCCCGTCACGGTTCATCCAGACCTGTTTGAGCTGATTTCACTTGGGTTAGAGCATAGCCTAGCGCTCTCTAGCCACCTCAATATCAGCATTGGTCCCTTAATTCAAACCTGGCGTATCGGTTTTTCAGATGCCAAGGTCGCCCAGCCTCAAGAAATTGAATCGGTGCTGCCTCTAATCAATCCTCATGGTATCGAGTTAGATTCTTCTACTTCTACTGTGTTTTTAAAACAGAAAGGAATGAAGATCGATCTAGGTTGTTTAGCCAAAGGATACAGTGCGGATAAGGTTGCCCAATTTCTTAGGAAAGAGGGGGTGACTTCTGCCTTGATCAATCTGGGAGGGAATATCCTGACCATTGGAAAAAATCAGGCAAGAGGGGATAACCCATGGCAAATCGGGATTCAAGACCCAGCCAATCCTAGGGGAAATCATTTAATGACCATCCCTGTTGTCAATAAATCTGTCGTGACTTCAGGCATTTATGAACGTCACCTGACCGTCGATGGACAAGATTACCATCAAATTTTTGACAGTCAAACAGGATATCCTGTTGAAACGGAACTAGCGAGTCTAACAATCATCTCTGATAAATCAGTCGATGGCGAAATCTGGACGACTCGACTCTTTGGAGAAAGACCTGCTTCTATCCTCTGGCAAGTCGAAAGTTTGGAGGGCATCGAAGTCATCCTCATCGATAAAGAAGGCCACCTAAGCTGTTCTTCAGGAATTCCTACTCTATAGAGACAACTGTTTCAATGGAATTTTAAAATTGTATTATGTAAAAAGAGAAAGGAAATATCATGTTAAAACTTATTGCTATTGTTGGAACAAATTCAAAACGTTCTACAAACCGTCAATTGCTTCAATACATGCAAAAACACTTTGCTGACAAAGCTGAAATTGAACTTGTTGAAATCAAGACCATTCCTGTCTTCAACAAACCAGCTGACAAGCAAGTACCTGCTGAAATATTGGAAATTGCTGCTAAAATCGAAGAGGCAGATGGCGTTATTATCGGTACTCCTGAGTATGATCACTCTATTCCAGCTGTTTTGATGAGCGCTCTTGCTTGGTTGTCTTATGGTATTTACCCACTTTTGAACAAACCAATCATGATTACAGGTGCTTCTTACGGTACGCTTGGTTCATCTCGTGCCCAATTGCAACTTCGTCAAATCTTGAATGCTCCTGAAATCAAGGCAAATGTTCTTCCAGATGAATTCTTGCTCTCACACTCTCTTCAAGCATTTAACCCAAGTGGCGACTTGGTTGACCTTGATGTTATCAAGAAATTGGATGCCATCTTTGATGACTTCCGTATCTTCGTGAAGATTACTGAGAAATTGCGCAATGCGCAAGAATTGCTTCGCAAAGATGCAGAAGAATTTGACTGGGAAAATTTGTAAGATAGGAGACCGAAAGAATGAAATTTGTTGGACTTGTTGGATCAAACTACGATCAATCATATAACCGCAAACTCTTGGAATTTATCCGTCGCAATTTCAAATTCAAATTTGAATTAGAAGTACTTGAAATCGACGAAGTTCCAATGTTTAACCAAGACGAAAAATGGGACGAAAGCTTCCAATTGCGTTTCTTGTATAACAAGATTACACGTGCTGATGGTGTCATTATCGCCACTCCTGAGCACAACCACACTATCTCAGCTTCACTCAAATCTGTACTTGAATGGCTTTCATACGAAGTTCATCCATTTGAAAACAAGCCTGTTATGATTGTGGGTGCATCATACTATGACCAAGGAACATCACGTGCTCAAGTTCACCTTCGTAAAATCCTTGATGCTCCAGGTGTTAATGCCTACACGCTTCCAGGTAACGAATTCCTTCTTGGTAAAGCTAAGGAAGCTTTTGATAACAACGGAAATATCACCAACGAAGGCACTGTTAAATTCCTTGAAACTTGCTTAGATAACTTTGTTAAATACGTAGGAGTCGTTTCGAAATTGAAAAAACCAAAACCAATCGAATCAGAAGACTTGGATTGTGGAAAACCAATCGCTACAACCATCACAGAAGTTGACCCTGACGATCCAGAATGGGTAGAAAAAGTTGCAGCAATCACTGGTGCTGTTTCTGGTGATACCTATGTCAAATTGGACCACGGTATCCTAACAGTTAACCAAATTGATATGTTCTTGAAAGCTATGCCATTTGAATTGACATACGCTGATGACAACAACCAATTCCTCTACTACAACAACGCTCACCAAGATCCAGACACTATGTTCGCTAAACGTGTACCACCTCAATCAGGTAGCCGTATGTCGACTGTTCATGGTTCTCTTCCACCAGCACGTATGAAGAACGTAGAGTGGGTTATCGGAACACTTCGCAACGGAAACCAAGAATACGTCCGTACGATCGTTCCAGGTTCTCCTGCAGGTGTTATCAACACTCACAACTACCAAGCAATGTACTATCCTGATGGATCATACGCTGGTATCAATGAAATCGTCTTTAACTTCCAACCATGGCTTGACTGGTACCTAAAAGAGACTGGTCAACGTTTGGTGGGTGGTAGCGGACCATTTGCTCCTGCTGCCGGAGGTCATGGAAACGCCGATGCTACTTCTGGCGCTTCTGATTCAGGGGATGCTGGAGGCCACGGTGGTGACGCAGACGCTACAGCCGGTGCAAGTTACTAATGATAGTTTTTAGGAACCATTATGGTTCCTTTTTTAGCGAAAAAAGACTAACAAACACAAACTGCTAGTCTCTTTGTTATCGTTTCATCTATCCTTGTTAAAAGAAAGAATACTTATACTCAATGAAAATCAAAGAGCAAACTAGGAAGCTAGCCGCAGGCTGTACTTAAGTACGGCAAGGTGAAGCTGACGTGGTTTGAATTTGATTTTCGAAGAGTATTATTATGAATTTGGGTCATCAAGACTACGGCCATGTAATCCTTTTTCACGTTGTACTTGGCGTAGTTTTTCTGGTGTAACATCGTTTCCTTCTTCGTCCACAATTTTGATTCCTTCAATGTTGTGACGAACAGCGCGGCGATAACCTTCGATGTACTCCTCACGTAGTTTGGCTTGTTCCATTTTTTCTTCTGGTGTTAAGCCTTCTGTTTTTTTCTTTTTAGCAAGCTCATTGATACGAGCAATTTTTTTCGGATCCATTTCTTCTCCTTTGTAATAAGATAAAGTCCGTTTATCAAATTTTATTTAGTGTTAATTTGGTTAAAACAAGCAAACTTAGCTGCTTTCTTGGTTAGTTGTGACAAGATTGCCAAACGATTTTGACGGACAGCCTGATCTTCAGCCATTACCATAGTATTTTCAAAGAAAGCATCAATGACTGGGCTAAGCGCAAAGAGTTGTTTCAATTGCTGACTTGCAGGTCCTGATAAAACGAGTGTTTCTACTGCTTCTGCCAAAGCTTTTTCTTGGTCATTCTCAAATAGTGCTGAATCAACTGTAGCAACCCCTTCTGCCTTCTCAGCCAGGTTAAAGGCACGAGAAAGTGATTCAACAGATGGTTTAAAATCTTCTTCCTTGCTTACTTCTACGAGAGCACTTGCTGCTTCCAACATATCTGCCACAACAAAGTTTGAACCTGCAAGAACTGCTTCCTTGATATCTTTTGGAGTAGAGCCCATCATCTTATCAACACGAGCCTTGATAAAGTCCATAACCTCTGCTTTATTTTCATAAGTCAAACTGTCAAATTTCAATGCATAAAGGCTATCAATCAGCTCATCCATAGCAATGTGCCAACCAAAGGCATCCAAGATACGAACCACACCTTGAGTTGCACGACGAAGGGCATAAGGGTCATTAGAACCTGATGGAATCAATCCTACTGAGAAGAAACTCAAAATCGTATCCAATTTGTCTGCAATGGCTAGAACTGCGCCGACCTTGCTCTCTGGAAGTTCTCCTTCAGCTGATGTAGGCATGTAGTGTTCACGAATAGCAGCTGCCACCGCTGGAGTTTCACCAGCAAGAAGGGTGTATTTTTCACCCATAATTCCTTGGAGTTCGTCAAATTCACCAACCATACCTGTCAATAAGTCAAACTTGTAAATGGCTGCTGCACGAGCAAGGTCAACTGTTTCATCCACTGACAAACCAGCTTTTTCTGCCAAAAGTACAGTGATTTGACCCGTACGAATCATGTGTTCACGAAGGGAACCAATCTTCTCATGGAAGGTGACATTGTTTAATTTTTCAACAAGATCTGAAATCACCAATTTTTGGTCTTCACGCCAGAAGAATTCTCCGTCTTCCAAGCGGGCTACCAAGACTTTTTCATTTCCTTTAATGACATTTTTCAAACGCTCTGCGTTTCCGTTACGAACAGAAATGAAGTTTGGCAAGAGTTTTCCATCTTGATCACGAACAACAAAGTAACGCTGGTGTTCCTTCATAGAAGTCACCAAGACTTCTTCTGGAACTTCAAGGTATTTAGCATCAAAACTTCCCATGAAGGCAGTTGGGTATTCAACCAAATTCAAGACTTCATTCAGCAAATCCGCATCAATTTCGATACGTACACCATGTTTTGCCTCAATTTCCTTGATTTGGTCAACAATCATTTGCTCACGTTCACATGGATCTGCGATTACAAACTGCTTACGAAGGTCTTCTTCATAGCTCAATGCTGACTGAATTTTGGTTTCTTTCCCCAAGAAACGATGGCCACGGCTCACACGACTTCCCTTGATATCAAGGAAATCCAAGTCAAACTCTTGCTCATCCAAGAGAACAGTTAAAGTGTGGACAGGACGAATGTATTCAAAGCTATTTCCAGCCCAGTGCATGCTGACAGGGAAAGTCAATGACTTCAAGACATCTACAACACCAGGAACAATGGCTTCAACTGCTTGACCAACTTCTTCCTTAGTGACATAGACATATTCTTCACCCTTGATTTCACGGAATTCGATATCTTCAACAGTCAAGCCTTTTCCACGGACAAATCCTTGAGCTGCTTTGGTAAAGTTTCCATCACTATCCAAGGCAATTTTCTTTGCTGGTCCCTTGAAATCTTCTGTCAAATCAGACTGTTTGTCTGATAAACCAGTCACACGAACAGCCAAACGACGTGGTGTTGAGAAGGTTTGAATGGCTTCAAAAGACAGGCGGTTTTCCTTGAGGAAGGCTGCCATTTTTTCGCCTAGTTGTTTTTCACTTGGTGTGACAACATAGGCTGGTAATTCTTCAAGACCGAGTTCTACTAATAAGTTTTTTGTCATGTTTTTTCCTTTACATTTTCTTCAATCTTTTTTGATATGCACCTTAGGTACTGGGGACGTCGCTAACTAACTCTGTGAGTCTGTATGGAAATCCAATGCTAAATTTATCAAGATTTCCAACAATCTCATCAAAGTGGATTTAGCTGACTGATTTTTGAACCTAAGGTTTCAAAAATCCCCACATAACAGTACGGCGGTGCATATCCCTCTAGCAAGTCTTCGACTTGCCTCTAACGATTTTAGAGTACAGTATTACTCACTATTCTGCGTCTTCTGCTAAAAGTTTAACTCGTGTTTCTTCATCCAAAAGTGGGTAACCTAGGCGTTTGCGTTCTGCAACAAAGGTTTTGGCTACAACACGGGCCAAGTTACGGATACGAGCGATATAGCCTGCACGCTCTGTTACAGATACGGCACCACGCGCGTCAAGCAGATTAAAGGTATGTGAACATTTGAGAACATAGTCATAGGCAGGGTGTACCAAGCCTTCTTCTAATGCACGACCAGCTTCTTTTTCAAACTTATCAAAGTTTTCAAGCAAAATTTCTTGGTCCGAAATTTCAAATGAATATTTTGAGTGCTCATACTCAGGCTGGATAAAGATTTCTCCGTATTTTACACCATCAGCCCACTCGATATCATAGACAGAGTCTACTTCTTGAATGTAAGAAGCCAAGCGCTCCAAACCATAGGTAACTTCCGCAGTCACAGGGCCAGTTGCCAATCCACCGACTTGTTGGAAATAAGTGAACTGAGTGATTTCCATTCCGTCAAGCCAAACTTCCCAACCAAGACCAGCTGAACCAGTTGATGGGTTTTCCCAGTTGTCCTCAACAAAACGAATATCGTGCTCCAAAGGATTGATTCCCAATTTTTCCAAAGACTCAAGGTAAAGTTCTTGGATATTTGATGGAGAAGGCTTCATGACCACCTGGAATTGGTGGTGTTGGTAGAGACGGTTAGGGTTTTCCCCATAACGACCGTCAGCAGGACGACGTGATGGCTCTACATAAGCTGCATTCCATGGCTCAGGTCCGATAGCACGAAGGAAAGTGTAAGGACTCATTGTCCCCGCACCTTTTTCATTGTCATAAGCCTGCATAAGCATACAACCTTGGTCATTCCAAAATTGTTGCAAAGTCAAAATAATTTCTTGAAATGTTAATTTCTTAGACATTGTTTACTCCTTAATAAAAAATGATTTCTTGCGACACGAGTCTGCCTCGTCGATTATACGAGGCAAGACGAGTTAGTACTGCGTCTAGCTCAGCACCCTAGTGCTGAGCGTGGGGCAGTCCGACTGTAAGGAGGTTTCTGCCACTGATGCAGTGAAATGTTAATTTCTTAGACATTGTTTACTCCTTAATAAAAAATAATTTCTTGCGACACGAGTCTACCTCGTCGATTATACGAGGCAAGACGAGTTAGTACTGCGTCTAGCTCAGCACCCTAGTGCTGAGCGTGGGGCAGTCCGACTGTAAGGAGGTCTCTGCCACTGATGCAGTGAAATGTCAATTTCTTAGACATTGTTTACTCCTTTAGTTTTTATATTTCTTTTTCAATTAATTTCTGCTGAACAAACCAATCTAACAAGGGAAAAGTTTTTTCTGTATTTGCCCATAAATGATAAGAATCTAAGACCGCTTGTACACTACCTAAATTTTCTACCAACTTATCTACTGTCAAAAAGCTGCGCCAGTATTCATAAAAAATACTTGCATAGTTCTTATCATAAGTCGAAGAACCAAAATCATTCAATGAATGCCAACTATACTTCTTCTGAAAAAGTTCTACGAGAGATTGATTACAAATTTTTTCCGCTTGAAATTCCTCTTCTGTCAAGAAATACTTGCGACTAATATATTCAACCATCCCCTCTTCGAACCAGATATAAGAGTCATAACCATTCGTCTATTATTTGTATAGGCTGGAACAGCGCTTTCCCTAATAATCTGTGTAGCAGCATTAAAATCTGACCAAATAACGGCTTGCGGTAAATCACAGACTGCAAGTTCATTCTTTAAAAAAGATTGATAATCTTTCAACTTTTCAGTATTTCTTACTACAAAATCACGAAATGTAGCTAGTTGACTATCGTCTTTTACAAGATAAAGGTTGTCCACGGCTCTCCTTTCTTTCACACAATAGACTGAATAAGCAAAAGAACCACATCTGACAATCCTAGGTTGATTTAACCTAGGGGCGTCAGAAACGCGGTTCCACCCTAATTTATTACTTCATTGTTTTTGAAAATACTACAGAAAGCGCCAGCTCATTATTTTGCCCTACTTGGCTCCCACTGTCCCAAGCTCGCTTGAAGAACGCCATAAGACTTTCTTTCCTGCTGACTATTATATCAAAAATTAGAATAATGTACAATTCTTTTTATGATTTTCTAGAAATCCACATCATCAACTCGTGGAGCACCCGATTGAACAGCAATCGTTTTTAAGGTTTCTCTCTCCTCATGACTCAGTTCAATTCCAAAGCAATCAAGATTAGCTTGAATACGAGAGGTTGTGACAGATTTTGGAAGTGGTAAAAATCCTTCTGCCAAGCTCCAGACCAAGGCTATCTGAGCAATCGATTTTCCGTGATTTGCTGCGATTTCTTGCACTTGCTTGCTATCAAATAGTTCTCCCTGACCAAAAGGCCCCCAAGCTTCCAATAAAATTCCCTTTTCACGACAGTAAGCTACGACTTGTTCTTGATACACACCTGGCGCCAAGCGAACTTGATTGACCGCAGGAACGATAGTTGCAGTTTCAAGCAAGGCATCCAAATGATGGGGAAGAAAATTGCTAACGCCGATAGCACGGATTTTCCCTTCTTGATAGAGGTCTTCCATCGCTCTCCAAACTTCCGCATTGCGAGTTTTCCATGCGTCATTTTCTCTGAGCGGTTTTGGGTTCGGCCAATGAATCAAATACAAATCCAAATAATCCAAGCCCAGTTTTTCTATAGATTTTTCCAAAGCTTGACGAGTTTGCTCATCGGTTTGCTGACTATTCCAAAGCTTGGTAGTTACGAACATTTCTTCACGTGGAACTCCGCTATCTTTGATTGCTTGACCAACACTTTCTTCATTCTGATAAATCGCCGCCGTATCAATATGACGATAACCAGCCTTCAAGGCTTCTAACACTGCACGATAGGCTTCTTCTCCATCCTTAGCCTTAAAAGTTCCAAATCCCAATACTGGAATTTCTACTCCATTATTTAATTGATAGGTATTCATATGCTTCTCCTTCTATTTTATTCATCAATTATAGCATAAAACATTTTTTAAGTAGTACTATATTCTGTAAAAAATAAGTCTGTCAAATATCTAACAGACCTATTTTTTCTTGCTTATTCATCACGACTATAGTACAGCTCATGAGCTTTTAGGCGAGTATTGAGCATCTCTGGTATGGTCACAAAGGTATAACCTTGATTTTTCAAATACTCAATGACCCTTGGCAAGGCATTGACTGTCGGACTGTGAATATCATGCATCAAAACGATAGAGCCGTTAGCTACTTGATGCTGAATTTCTGTCAAAATAGATGCTTCATTTTTACTCTTCCAGTCCAGACTATCCACATCCCACATGATAAAGCTCAAATCCAAGCTATTGCGAATATCATCTGTAATAGCACCATAAGGTGGACGCATGAGTTTAGAACTAGAACCCAGCACTTTAGTTAGCACATCCTCAGTATCAGTAATCTGCTTTTTAGCTTCATCAAGAGAGAGTTGCGAGAGAATCGGATGGCTCCAACTATGGTTTCCAACAACATGACCTTCAGATTTTATCCTCTTCACCAAGTCCTCATTCCCAGAAACATTTTTCCCAAGCACAAAGAAAGTCGCTTTAATATCATATTTAGCTAGGGTCTCTAATACCTGCGGGGTCGTTGCTGGATTTGGACCATCATCAAAGGTTAGAGCGACAACTTTTTGATGTTTCTTATCAAAGTAAGATTGGTACAAGGCCGCATCTTTTTCGAGTAAGTACGAAGATTGGATAACATCAAAGAAAGCAGATACTGGCAAGGCTATCTCTTCTAAATTTTCAACCACAGGACTTGGATAAAGGATAATCTGACTATCCTTGTAATCAAAATTCCATGCAGACAAGTCTTGGTCAGAGAAGTTTTTTACAATCTGCTCACTCTGGTCTTGATCTATTTTTTTATCCTCTATGAAGGAGGTCAACTCTTTTATCAGCTGTTCCTTAGCCTTACTAGCATCTGAAAACAGTTGGTCAAGTGTAAAAGGTTGCCCATCTTCTGTTAAGTGAACCTTTCCTAGACTGGTCTTTTCAGTCTCTTCAATCTTAAAAGCAACTAAATCATAGATTTGTTTGGTCACATTACGATTAACGACTCCCTTTAAACCTGACTCTTCTTGCTCTGTATAGTAGAAAACAAGATTGTCCTTACTTTCTAGCTTGTCCTTAACATCTTGATTTATCAGCTCCCTAACAGAGGAAATCACTTTCTCCCCTTGGAGAGGATAATAGGCAATCACTTCGGCTTGCCCCTGACGAAAATGCTCCTTCTGATTTCCCTCACTCAATTGATCATCTTTCTCTTTTTTGAGCGATTCAATCTTTTGCTCAAAACTTTTTTGCTGGTAGATCTTAAAAGCAATAAATCCGCCTAATAGGCAAATAGAAATTGCTAAAATACCAATCAAAGCCAATAATACATGTCTCGTTTTCCCGTGTCTGCCACGTCCTAGTCTACTTTTATTCATATTTATATCATAACAAATTTGAGCAATAATTTCAATGATACAATTTGGCAATCCACAATTCCTCTAGCAAGCCAAAGCATCTTACATCAACTCCAACATCCGTATCTGTAGAGATTATGTAGTTTTCTATCTATGGAATTTCTAGTAGATTGAAGCTAGAATAGTAGACCTATACTTCTAAAACATTGTTAGAAATCGATTTGACTGTCCTGATCGATTTGTCCTGTTCTCATTTCATTTTACTATAAAACTATGAAAAGCTAGGTCATCTGAGAAGTAATTACTATCGACAATTGCGATAGCGTATACTAGTGCGATTTGTTTGTAGCTCTGGTGGGTATCACCTTCACGTTGGCGAATTTTTTCTAGGTTTTGATTAACCTGACTGCACAGATAAGCCCATAGGCGATT
Source organism: Streptococcus pneumoniae (assembly GCF_001457635.1). Lineage (NCBI taxonomy): Bacteria > Bacillati > Bacillota > Bacilli > Lactobacillales > Streptococcaceae > Streptococcus > Streptococcus pneumoniae. The sequence continues at coordinate 1,243,342 of NZ_LN831051.1, read as the reverse complement.
GATGAAAAAATTCTGATGATGAACCTGAATTTCGATGATAACTTGGATTCCATTATCTAACTCCGCCAAGACGTCTATACTAGTATAGAAATCTTGCGCTGAGTAGGGCATGGAAGGCAAGACGTGAATGTTACTTCCCTCCAAAATCGTCACATTTTTTGCTGGCAAGTCCAGCATATCGCGGATAAATTGACAAATCATTAGTTGGGCTGATACCTGGATGTCTGAGAATCCTCCTTTTCCTCCTTCTATTATAGCACATTTTTAAATCTAGGTTTGCTAGATTCTATGCTTCTATCTATTTATTCGGAAAAGAAAGCTAATAGCTTATTTGAAATTTTCTCCTCTCTGTTGGATAGTCCCGTCTATCTATGTTATAATGAAAGAAGGATTTAAAATCGGAAAAGGAGTATTTATGCTAAAATTAGGTGTCATCGGAACTGGCGCTATCAGCCATCATTTCATAGAAGCAGCCCATACCAGTGGAGAATACCAACTGGTCGCAATCTATTCTAGAAAACTAGAAACTGCAGCAACCTTTGCTTCTCGCTATCAGAATATCCAACTATTCGATCAATTAGAAGTCTTCTTCAAATCTTCTTTTGATTTAGTCTATATCGCCAGTCCAAACTCCTTACATTTTGCTCAGGCAAAAGCTGCCTTGTCTGCTGGTAAACATGTTATTCTCGAAAAGCCAGCTGTCACTCAACCACAAGAATGGTTTGATTTGATTCAAACAGCTGAAAAAAATAACTGTTTTATCTTTGAAGCAGCTCGTAATTACCACGAGAAAGCCTTTACTACTATCAAAAACTTTTTAACAGATAAGCAAGTGTTAGGAGCAGATTTCAACTATGCCAAATACTCTTCCAAGATGCCTGACTTGTTGGCTGGACAAACACCAAATGTCTTTTCAGACCGTTTTGCTGGTGGAGCCCTCATGGATTTGGGGATTTATCCCCTCTATGCTGCTGTTCGTCTTTTTGAAAAAGCTAATGACGCGACTTACCATGCTCAACAGCTTGACAATAGCATTGACCTAAATGGAGATGGTATCCTCTTCTACCCAGACTATCAAGTTCACATCAAGGCTGGAAAAAACATCACTTCCAATCTTCCTTGCGAGATTTATACAACAGATGGAACCTTGACTCTCAACACGATTGAGCATATTCGCTCAGCTATTTTTACCGACCACCAAGGAAATCAAGTCCAGCTTCCTATCCAACAGGCTCCTCATACGATGACTGAGGAAGTCGCTGCATTTGCACACATGATCCAGCAACCAGATCTGAATCTCTACAAAACTTGGCTGTATGATGCAGGCTCTGTTCATGAGCTACTATATACCATGCGCCAGACTGCTGGCATTAGATTTGAGGCAGAAAAATGAAAACCAAACTACCGACTGAATGGCAAGAACTGAGTGACCAACTCGGTTTCCAAGAATTCACCCCCATTCAAACTCAACTATTTGAGCCCCTTCTTGCTGGAGAAAACCTCCTAGGAGTGAGCCAAACCGGAACTGGTAAGACCCTAGCGTATCTCCTACCAAGTCTTCTCAGACTACAAAAGAAAAAAGCCCAACAACTCTTGATTCTAGCACCAAACACGGAACTTGCTGGACAGATTTTTGATGTATGTAAAACGTGGGCAGAAGCTATCGGATTGACTGCTCAACTCTTCCTTTCAGGTTCAAGTCAGAAACGACAAATTGAACGTCTTAAAAAGGGGCCAGAAATTCTGATTGGAACTCCTGGCCGTATCTTTGAACTCATTAAACTTAAAAAAATCAAGATGATGAATGTGGAAACCATCATCCTGGATGAATTTGACCAATTACTAGATGATTCTCAGATTCACTTTGTAGAAAAAATCACTCACTACGCACCTCGTGACCACCAACTGGTCTACATGAGTGCCACGACCAAGTTTGACCAAGAAAAGATTGTGCCGAATACACGCACTATTGATCTCTCTGACCAAAAATTGGACAATATCCAGCATTTCTACATGCAGGTAGACCAACGTCATCGAGTGGATATGCTACGAAAACTGGCTCATGTAGAGGATTTCCGTGGTCTAGTCTTCTTCAATAGCCTGTCAGACCTTGGGAATGCCGAGGAAAAACTACAGTATCGTGATATATTGACTGTTTCCCTCGCTAGTGATGTTAATGTTAAATTTAGAAAAATCATCTTAGAAAAGTTTAAAGATAACCAACTAACCCTGCTTCTTGCAACTGACCTTTTGGCTCGTGGAATTGATATCGATAGCCTAGAATGTGTCGTAAACTTTGATATTCCTAGAGATAGCGAAACCTACACACACCGTGCTGGTCGTACTGGCCGTATAGGCAAGGAAGGATATGTTATTACTCTCGTCACTCATCCAGAAGAAATCAAAAAACTTAAAAAGTTTGCAAGTATCCGAGAAATTGTCCTAAAAAACCAAGAACTCTATATCAAATAAAGCCCCATTGCTCTATACACATCCAGTGTATGGAGCTTTTTTATAAGCAATTCAATTTTATACTCATCTGCTTTCAAAAAGCATTCTATTCCATCTCCGATTAACGATGGACTTTATCACCTCCTTCTCCAGTCCTTGTATGACATCTTGGAGTTGATTCATGACATCTTCCAAAGTTCGAAAGGCTTTATTCTTAAATCCACGTTTACGAATCTCTTTCCACACTTGTTCAATGGGTTCATCTCTGGTGTGTATGGAGGAATAAAGGTAAAATCAATATTAGTCGGAATCTTTAAGGTACTTGATTTATGCCATATAGCATTGTCCATAACGAGTAAAAAATAATCATCTGGATAAGCTTGTGAAAGCTCTTCTAAAAAGGCGTTCATCCACTCAGTATTACATCCACCAGCTATTAAGAAAAATGATTCGCCTGTATGGGCATCAACAGCTCCATAACAATAGCGAAATTCTCGTATATAGTGACTATGGACATGTGGACCTACTCCTATTGGAGACCAACAAGATCCCAGTTTACTGATTCTACCGAAACCAGCCTCATCTTGGTACATCAAGCGAACCTTATGAAAAGGTCTACTGGTTTTAAAGCGCTTTCTTGTCTTCTTGAATTGAGATTTTATTTTTAGACGCGACAATGGTTTGAGCGTCTGCTTTCTTAGGATGTTCTGGACGTGGCGTAATATTTCGCCAACCATGGCGCTTCAACAGTTGATAGAAGGCATCACGTGTGTAGGAACGACCTAACTCCTTTTTATAAGCCTGAAATAAGGCATCAATTGTAACAAATTCTCCTGCCTCTGCAGCCTTCAAATGACGGGCAAGAAAGGCTTTCTCTTCCTCAACTGTCATATATGCATGGTTACGACCACCACGTGTTTCTTGAAGGAGAGAGTCGAGTCCGAACTCCTCATATTTTTTTACGTTTCGCCAAATCGTTGTTTGATTACAGTCTAAAAGCTCTATAATCTCTTTATAAGATTTGCCCATCAGACGAAATAGAACGATTTGAAGGCGTTTATGATATTTAGCTGTACGAGAGTCTTTTAAAAGTGTTTTGATGGTTTTGATTTCTTCTTTAGTTGATTTCATATTACTATTGTATAATGCTTTTTGATTTGAGTCTAGTATTATACTCTTCGAAAATCTCTTCAAACCGCGTCAGCTTCGCCTTGTCGTATAGATGTTACTGACTTCGTCAGTTCTATCTACAACCTAAAAACAGTGTTTTGAACAGTCTGCAGCTAACTTTCTATAACAAAATGAAATAAGAACAAGACAAATCAATCAAGACAATCAAATCGATTTCTAACAATGTTTTAGAAGTAGATGTGTACTATTCTAGTTTCAATATATTATAGTTTGCTCTTTGATTTTCATTGAGTATTAGTTCAATATCTAAAAAAAGAACCTTGCCAAGCAAGATTCTTTTAGTGTCTAACTTAAATAATTGTTCTTCTGGGAACTAAATCGAATTAAGCTTCGATTTCTGTAACCATACCTGAACCAACAGTACGTCCACCCTCACGGATAGAGAATGTAGTACCTTGTTCTACGGCGATTGGGTGAATCAACTCAACGTCGATTGTCACGTTATCACCAGGCATTACCATTTCAGTACCTGCTGGAAGTTCGATTGAACCTGTAACGTCAGTAGTACGGAAGTAGAATTGTGGACGGTAGTTGTTGAAGAATGGAGTGTGACGTCCACCTTCTTCTTTAGTAAGGATGTAGACTTCACCTTTGAATTTAGTGTGTGGGTTGATTGAACCTGGTTTAGCGATAACTTGTCCACGTTCGATTTCATCACGTTGAACACCACGAAGAAGGACACCTACGTTATCTCCAGCAAGACCTTCGTCAAGTTGTTTACGGAACATTTCAACACCAGTAACAACTGCTTTTTGAGTTTCTTCTTTGATACCAACGATTTCGATTTCGTCGTTGACTTTAACGATACCACGGTCGATACGTCCTGAAGCAACTGTACCACGTCCAGTAATTGAGAATACGTCCTCGACTGGAAGAAGCAATGGTTTGTCAGTGTCACGTTCTGGTTCTGGGATATACTCATCAACTGTGTTCATCAATTCCATAACGATGTCTTCGTATTTAGAGTCACCTTCAAGAGCTTTAAGTGCTGAACCTTGGATAACTGGAAGATCGTCACCTGGGAAGTCGTATTCTGACAATAGGTCACGGATTTCCATTTCAACCAATTCAAGCAATTCTTCGTCGTCAACCAAGTCAACTTTGTTCATGAAGACGATAAGGTGTTTAACACCAACCTGACGTGAAAGAAGGATGTGCTCACGAGTTTGTGGCATTGGTCCGTCAGTTGAAGCTACTACAAGGATAGCTCCGTCCATTTGAGCAGCACCAGTGATCATATTTTTAACGTAGTCCGCGTGTCCTGGAGCGTCGATGTGAGCGTAGTGACGTTTTTCAGTTTCGTACTCAACGTGCGCAGTGTTGATAGTGATACCGCGTTCGCGTTCTTCTGGAGCAGCATCGATAGACGCATAGTCTTTAGGTTGGTTAACTGATGAAGGCAAGCGACGTGCCAAAACAGTTGTGATAGCTGCAGTTAGGGTAGTTTTACCGTGGTCAACGTGTCCGATAGTACCAATGTTAACGTGTGGTTTACTACGATCGTATTTTTCTTTTGCCATTTGAGTAAAAGCCTCCAATAAAATATATTTTATAGATAGACAGTAGGCAATACAGTCTAACTTTCCTTACTATTTTATCAAATTTCAGCTAAATTGCAAGTGTTTTACAACGTTTTTGTGAATTATTCTTGGTAAAAATTTAACTAACTAATAGAAAGTACTAAATAGACTTATCCTTCAAGGAGTTTTCAGCATTATCCATCCACTCACTTGCTGAAAATGTAAACAGTCTCTGGTTTATATAGTAAAATGAAACAAGAATAGGGCAAATCGATCAGGACAATCAAATCGATTTCTAAAAATGTTTTAGAAGTAGAGGTGTACTATTCTAGTTTCAATCTACTATACAACCTCAAAACTGTGTTTTGAACAACCTGCGGCTAGCTTCTTAGTTTGCCCTTTGATTTTCATTGAGTATAAAATTGCAGATAAAACGATAACAATCATAGGACTCAGCAGAGTCAATGTAGGTCGAAGAATAGCCCCCCTAATCGCTTATTTTATAGCAAAATGAAATAGAAACTGAACATTTTGTTGAGGAAGGTAAATCAATTCCTCACAATGTTTGAGAAAGAAGGGAGGACTATTCCAACTTCAACCCACTATTAATATATAGTAGAATGAAAACTGCACAATTTGATTGGAGAATTCAAACCAATTTCTAACAATGTTTTAGAAACAAGGGTCTATTATTTCAACTGCAACCTACTATAGCCCATTGAAGCTGGAATAGCCCACTGAGACTTCTAAACCACTGCTGGAGAGGAGTTTGTTTAGAGTTTCTTTCATTTCCCTAAAAAATCAAAAAGAGAGAACCAGTCTGATCCTCTCTTACTTATAGATGGTGCTCACTCAAATGTTAAAGGAGCTATTTCTTAGAGATAAAGGAATTTGAATACAGCTACTGCCGCAATTGCTGCTGCGATAGGTGCTACTACTGGTACCCAAGAATACCACCATTTTGAATCGCCTTTATGCTCACCAAGAACTGATTTTGGAAGGAAAGCATGAAGGAGACGTGGTCCCAAGTCACGGGCTGGGTTCAAGGCGGGTCCTGTAGGTCCTCCAAGTGATGTTACCAAAGCCATAACGAGGAATCCAAGTGCCAAGTGAGCCACAGAAAGTCCTGAAGCAGTGTGTGGAGCCACCTGTGCTTTAATAGCCAAGTCAGAAAAATCAACTGTTTGTCCTGCTTCTATTGCCTTTTGTTTCATGAATTGAAGCACTTCAGCACCAAAGAAGTTTTTAGTCAAACCAAGAGCTGCAAAGAACAAAACAAATGAACCAACAAACTCATTAATCAAACCATTGACAGTTGCTGCATAGCGACTTTCTTTTGTACCATGGTCAATACTTGAAATAGTTGAGAAAGTTCCCAAGATGTTATTTGGTTTTTCAGTTTTCAAGTAGAATGGACGGTATGTTGCCACAACTAAGGCTTGGCCAAAGATAGCCCCCAAGACTTGCGCGATAATGTAAGGTACCACTTGTGCCCAAGGGAAAAGACCGCTAACTGCAAGCCCTAGAGTGAAAGCAGGGTTGATGTGATTCCCAGATACGTTACCAAACATCAAGGCTGGGATCATAACCCCCATACCATAACCAACAGCGATGACGATCCAGCCACTTTGGTGACCTTTCGTACCTTTAAGTTCAACGTTGGCAACTGCACCATTCCCAAGAATGATCAAAATGGCAGTTCCCAAAAATTCAGTGGCATACTTCAGTGCCCATGTGAAATCCATTTGCTAGATTCTCCTTAAAATTTTTTAGATATTCCTTATTTTATCAATTTTTACCCTATTTAGCAACTGATTTCTGGAAATATTTTTAAAAAAATAGGATTCATAGTTTCCTAGTTCAACGTACTTGTAAGCGTTTTTATTCTTCACGAAAGACCTCATTCTCAAAACCAGGAAAAAGCCCACATCTGTGATCTTTTCCTTGTTCCTAGATTCTAAAATCTATTATTTTTCATCTTCTTTTTTCTTGAAGAATCCTAATCCTAGACCAGCTAACAAGGTCATGATACCAGCACTAGCCAAGGTAGCATTAGCTTCTGTACCTGTGTTTGGCAATTCCTCTCTCTTACCTGTCTCATAAGTCGGAACTTCTGGGTCTGGATTCACTGGAGTTTCAGTTTTTGGAGTACCTGGTTCTGGAGTTGGTTTATCTGGTGTTGGAGTCTCTTGATTTGGTAGTTCTGGGTTTGGTGTCGGAACACTTGGATGCTCTGGATTTGGTTGTGGGATTGGTTTTTCTGGAGTCGGTTCACCTGGAGTACCTGGTTCCTGAGGACTTGGAATTTCTGGTTTTTCTGGAGTTGGTTTATCTGGTGTTGATAAACGGTCATACCTTACCGTTATTTCTTTATCACTAGAGTCTGACGTAACTTCTTGTGATTCAACTGTTGGAATATCTGGATCTTTGTACTTGTCAATCTTACCAGATATAACCTCGTCCCAGTTTCCTGTTGTCCATTCACCGTAGGTTACAACTCCCGTGACCTTGTTCTCAGTTTTTGTACGGCTTAAGGTTACAGGTTGAACAACATCTTCTTTTACATTTTGGTTCGTAACTTTATCAACGTAATGAATGATACGCGTTATAGTCTTCGTCTCAGTAGAGGTTGCTGTTTTGGGAACCACTGTTTCCTCAACATTCTCACGGTAGTAATAGTCAACTGTTGCACCGTCTTCTGGTACGCATTTGCAGGAGTTGCTACCAAGGTGTATGTTGTTTTCCTTGTGATAACTCGGTCTTCTTTGTCCTCAGTTGTTGTTTTCCCTTCAATAGTTTTTGATTCTGTGGTATACTCAGAACCTATCGCTAAATCAGCTTTTATAACAGACTCTGCCAACTTCTCTTGGCTACCTTCTTTATAGTAATTGGCTGTTACTGTAGCAGTGGTTGGCGCTTCGCTTTCTCTATAAACTAAGGTCACTGTTCTACCTTCGCTTACAATATTCCCAGTTAAACTTGCAGAATTTGTATCTGCTTCTTTAAAAGTATAATATTTTCCGTCAGTAGTAGTCATGCTACTGAGTTTTTTATCTGTGACATTGTAGCTGGTACCAATCAGTTGTTTTTTATTGGTAATGTAGGTTCCGTCACTTTCTTTTTCTCCAATTCCAGTATCATTTTTCAATGATAGCAAACGCCCTTGTTCATCAACATAGCGAACTTTCACATTTTCTAAGATTAGTTCTGCCAATTCTGAGGTTTTTTTCTTTTTCTTGATTTCTTCGGTTATTTTCCCTTTCTCTTCTTCGGGAATATTTAGTTTTGGAATGATTTTTTCAACAACGGTTCGTGATGGTTCCACAGTATCTTGGATGACTGAAAAGTCAGCTAGAATTGGGAGATTATACTGAACACGGTGACTTTGAGTGTTTACTCCTACTCTTTCATTATTCTCTGAAAATACTTGTACGGTATAAGAAACAACATCTTTTCCTAATAGAACATCCCCAGTAGAGAAATAGCCGCCTTTTCCTAGTTTGCTATCTCCAGAGCCCACTTCTTTCCTAATCTTATCAGATAGTTTTTTACCAGTCAGTACATTCGTTCGCACAATCCCTTTGTCTACCCCTACAAAGTGGGAGAACTTTTTGAACTCTTCAGAACCAGATCTAGCCCAACCATTATTAAGGGCATTTGCTTTTGTATTTGTATTCTCTCTCAAAAGTTTGGCGATTAGAATTATATTCATCGGCACTTAGAGTTGCTGCTATATCTGACTCTTGAATACCAACTTCCTTACTACCATTTCTAGCGGCAGTATATGTGTATTTATCTGTTTCTACTTCTAGCTGATTATCCTTAACATGATAGGTAATTTTCTCCTGGTATAAGAGTCTTCAGTAGTTTATATACTCTGTCATCATCTTTAGCTTTAGAAGCAGCTGAGTTTAGCCAAGTTGGGGTATTAGGAGTATCTTTATCAACCTGTTTCAAGACATTATTCAAGTCATTTGCTAGCCTATTGGTTGTCCTCACTGTGAAAGTTTTCTTCCAGTCTGAACCACTTTTATTAGGCTTAGATATGCTCATGAAATCCTGGTCAACATTCAACACAATATCGCCTTGTTTTTTAGCATCTTCCGTTGCTTCTGCTTCAAATTGATCATGGAGTTTTTGTTGCTCTGGTGTATAGTTTTTTTATTTACACGATTTAATGTACTATTTTTTATTTTAGTATTAAGAACTCCATTAATACGATTTTTAAATTCTGCTTCAAAAAATCCCTTAATTTGTTGGTGCGCAAGTTCAACATTCAAACCTTTCTTATACAAGTCTTCATTCTGATACAAGTCTTCATTCTGAACGATTTCGGCTACACGGTGAATGGTTTGATTGTATACCGTCTTCTCTTAACCAGCAGTATCCTTAGTTTTAATGACTACTCGATAGGTTCCTTTAGAACCGTTATAGTCATCTAGTTTTAAAAAAGCATTCCAAACATTCAAAAATAGTTGGAACTTCCCTTAATAAATCCGTCACTTTCTTTTTCAAGATAGCCCAAGCTTGCTCAATAGGATTCAAATCCGGTGAATAAGGTGGTAGAGGTAAGAAAAAGTGTTTATCTTGGATGCAGAGTTCATCCAAAATGTTCTTGGGATGAAAACTAGCATTGCCCATGACAATAACATGAGGTGTCTTCAAAGCAGGTAGGAGTTGCGTTTTGAACCACTCCACAAAGAAATCGCTTGTCATGCTTTTCTTGTAAATCATGGGAGCTATAAACTCTCCGTCTACTTGTCCTGCAACAATTGAAGTTCGCTCAAAACGACGTCCGCTAATCTTTTCATAGACTTTCTCCCCTCTAGGAGCCCGTGCATAAGGACGATAGAGGTAGCGGTCGATTCCTGTTTCATCAATATATACGATTGGTAAATCTTTTAGGTTATCCAAAATATCAAGAAACTCAGCGACTTTCTCTGGCTCTTGTTCCTTAAAGCTCGTCATCTTTTTTTAAAGTGACCTTAATATACTTTAAAGCTGCCCATACGGAGGGCAGAGCACAATCAAAATGTGCCGCAATTTCCCGTAAAAAAGCATCTGGATGAGCCTCTACAAAGGCTTTCAATTCCTCTAAAGGAATCTTTCGGTTTTTGACGACTCGCTTTTTCCTCTCTATGTGTCCTTGTTCACATCTTTCTTTTCCCACGTGAAGAGAGTTCTGACGCCAACACCAAAAAACTTGGCTGCCTCGACATGGCTGTGCCCCTCTTTGATGGAATCTAATGCTCGCTGTTTAAAATCAGTACTATATGCCATAGCTTTATTATAATATGCTTGTTTAAAACTAAGCAACTATATCAATGTTTTGTTATTAGAAGACTTACTTTTTTTACTGAAATCGAATTTTTCCTAACCTCAACATCATATAACCCCAAAATTCAATCTGACCTGGTTTGAAGAGATGTTCGAAGCAGATAAGGTTTTACTAAAACTAAAAAAAATGATATAATCAAACTGATTAAATGTTTTAAAAATAAAGGAGAATTTGAATGTCTTACCAAGAAAATTACCAGAAATGGGTTGATTTTGTGGAGCTTCCTGACTACCTTCGTCAAGATTTGGAAAATATGGACGAAAAAACTAAGGAAGATGCCTTCTATACAAATCTTGAATTTGGTACTGCAGGTATGCGTGGCTTGGTTGGTGCTGGTACAAACCGTATCAACATCTACGTTGTTCGCCAAGCTACTGAAGGATTGGCTCGTTTGATTGAGTCAAAAGGTGGAAACGAGAAAGAACGCGGTGTAGCAATTGCCTACGATAGCCGTCACTTCTCACCTGAGTTTGCCTTTGAATCTGCGGCAGTTCTTGCTAAACACGGCATCAAATCTTACGTATTTGAAAGCCTTCGTCCAACTCCAGAACTATCATTTGCAGTTCGTCATCTCAACTGTTTCGCAGGTATCATGGTCACAGCCAGCCACAACCCTGCTCCATTTAACGGTTACAAGGTTTACGGTGAAGACGGTGGACAAATGCCTCCACACGATGCGGACGCTTTGACTACTTATATCCGTGCAATCGAAAACCCATTTGCAGTTGAAGTTGCTGATGTGGAAACTGAAAAAGCTTCTGGCTTGATTGAAGTTATCGGCGAAGCTGTTGACGTAGAATACCTTAAAGAGGTTAAGGACGTAAACATCAACCCAGCCTTGATTGAAGAATTTGGTAAAGACATGAAGATTGTCTACACACCACTTCATGGTACTGGTGAAATGTTGGCTCGTCGTGCTCTTGCCCAAGCAGGATTTGACTCTGTTCAAGTTGTTGAAGCGCAAGCAACTGCTGACCCAGACTTCTCAACTGTAACATCTCCAAACCCAGAAAGCCAAGCAGCCTTTGCCCTTGCTGAAGAACTTGGTCGTCAAGTTGGTGCAGATGTTCTTGTCGCAACTGACCCAGACGCTGACCGTGTTGGTGTTGAAGTTCTTCAAAAAGATGGTAGCTACCTCAACCTTTCAGGTAACCAAATCGGTGCTATCATGGCTAAATACATCTTGGAAGCTCACAAAAACGCTGGAACTCTTCCTGAAAATGCCGCTCTCTGCAAATCTATCGTTTCAACTGACTTGGTAACGAAGATTGCTGAAAGCTACGGCGCAACTATGTTCAACGTCTTGACAGGTTTCAAATTTATCGCTGAAAAAATCCAAGAATTCGAAGAAAAACACAACCACACTTACATGATGGGATTTGAAGAAAGCTTCGGTTACTTGATTAAACCATTTGTACGTGATAAAGATGCCATCCAAGCCGTTCTTGTCGTTGCTGAACTTGCTGCCTACTACCGTTCTCGTGGTTTGACACTTGCTGACGGTATCGAAGAAATCTATAAAGAATATGGCTACTACGCAGAAAAAACAATCTCTGTTACTCTTTCAGGTGTCGATGGTGCTGAACAAATCAAAGCGATTATGGCTAAATTCCGCAACAATGCTCCAACAGAATGGAACGCAACAGCTATCACTGTCGTAGAAGACTTCAAGGCACAAACTGCTACTGTTGCTGACGGTACTGTTACAAACTTGACAACTCCTCCAAGTGATGTGTTGAAATACACACTTGCTGACGGTTCATGGATTGCCGTTCGCCCTTCAGGTACAGAACCAAAAATCAAGTTCTACATTGCAGTTGTAGGGGAAACCAACGAAGAATCACAAGCTAAGATTGCTAACATCGAAGCAGAAATCAATGCATTTGTAAAATAAAGACCTATAAAAGATGAGACCAACCAACCTCATCTTTTTTCGTATCAAATCTAAGCAATTTTAGAAACTTTATGGCATACTAGACTTATCAATGAAAGCGAGGTAATCTCATGGAACAATTTTTAGATAACATCAAAGACCTTGAAGTCACTACAGTTGTGCGTGCGCAAGAAGCTCTTGATAAAAAAGAAACTGCAACCTTCTTTATCGGTCGCAAAACTTGCCCTTACTGCCGTAAATTTTCAGGTACATTGTCAGGTGTCGTAGCTGAAACCAAAGCTCACATTTACTTCATCAATAGTGAAGAACCAAGCCAACTCAATGATTTGCAAGCATTCCGCTCACGCTATGGAATCCCAACTGTACCAGGTTTTGTTCATATTACAGATGGACAAATCAACGTCCGTTGCGACTCTTCAATGTCAGCACAAGAAATCAAAGATTTCGCAGGATTGTAAAAAATCAGCTAACAAGTCTTAAAATCACAAAAACGCATAATGTAAGGTGCAAAAACCTTGATATTATGCGTTTTATTGTTCCTAAAACAGTTACATCAGCATTTCATTACAGAACATTTTAATTTTGGAAGTCAAATCAATTTTTAACAATGTTTTAGAAATCACAGTGGGCTATTCCATATTCAATTATCCAGATTCAATCGCTATTATCGTTTTCCTAGATTACAAAAAAACTACGTTTTGCTAATCAAAACGCAGTTTCAGCCACTATTTTATCTTACTGTCCTTCTTTTACTTCTTTGGTTGCTACATCTTCTCCAAACCATTTTTGACTGATTTCTTGGAACTTGCCGTCCTTGTAAAGACTAGAAAAAGCTTCATTTATCTTCTTAACCAAGTTTGTATCTTCCTTACGGGCTCCAACCGCAAAAGCTTCTGTTTCTAGTCCAACTGTAAAGACATTATAATCGTTTAAAACACCTTCTGCTTCTAAATAATAATTTGCATAGACACGGTCAATCAATAGACCATCAATTCGATCGTTTTTCAAATCAATCAAGGCTTCATTAAGGGTTTGGTATTGATTCGCTTCCTTATTAGCGACAATATTCTTCAAAATTTCTGGATTTGCTTCAAAGTCCGCATAACCAGATGAACCAGCTTGAGCTCCTAATGTCTTTCCAGTCATATCCTTTGCAGTCGTGATACCAGATGATTTCTTCGTAACCAATACCTGCTCATTCTTCATATATGAGTTACTGAAAGCCACCTTTTCACGGCGTTCGTCTGTAGCGGAATAGCCATTCCAAATCAGATCAATCGTTCCTTTTGTCAATTCAGCTTCTTTCAAATCCCAATCAATCGGTTGCCAATTTACCGTGATTCCGTATTTTTCAAAAACAGCTGTAGCTAAATCAATATCAAATCCTGCATAAGAACCATCTTTCTGAGCAAATCCCATTGGAACAAAAGTACTATCAAATCCAATAGTAATAGACTTGTTAGACTGGTACTTTGACCAATTATCTCCACTAGTTTCGCTAGAATTTTTCCCACAAGCTACTAAGAACAAAGCAGTCATCAGACTGACTAATACAAGCATCCATTTTTTCATCCATTTTTCCTCCTATTTAGGTTCTACTTTCAATAATACATCTGCGATATTTTCAGCAAACTGCAAATCATGGGTAACCACAATCTGGGTCATCCCAAGTTCCCTATTTTGCAAGATTAGCTTCTCCACTTCCAAACGTAATTCTGGATCCAGGGCAGAAGTTGGTTCATCGTAGCCAATGATTTCTGGGTCAATCATCATAGCACGCGCCAAAGCCACCCGCTGCTTTTGCCCACCAGATAGTGAGAAAGGATAGGCCTCTGCGTGTCCTCCTAGTCCTAACTGTTCCAAGAGTCCACTCGCCTTCTTCTCAGCCTCTTCCTGCTTCATTCCCATGGTCTTCACAGGCGATAAAGTCAAATTTTCCAGAACTGATAGATGAGGAAATAGTTGAAAATCTTGGAAGACAAATCCCAGTAGGTTGCGCTTCTGCAATTCATCTAGCTCTAAAGGTTGTCCATTATAAAAGATTTGCCCTGAATCAATGGTTTCAAGACCTGCAAGCATACGTAAAAGAGTTGTCTTACCTCCACCAGAAGGTCCAACGATAGCCAGGATTTGCTTTTCAGGAATACTTAGACTGAAATCAGACAGGATTTGTTTGTCTCCAAAGACTTTATTGATATTTCGTAATTCTAACATAGCTGCCCCCTATCTATAATAACTGTACTTTTTCTCAACTTTTTTGGAAATAATTGTCACAATCCCAATTAAAATCAAGTAAATGGCTCCTGCCAAGAACATAGGAACCAGACTAGCATCGCGGTTAGCAGCTGTTCGACTAGCCAAGATAAGGTCTGAAATTCCGAGAGCATAGACCAAAGAAGTATCCTTGACCAAACTCATAACTTCATTAAAGACACTAGGAAGAACGATCTTGGTCACTTGGGGCAAGATAATATAGCGCACTCTGTCAAAAGGGCTAAACTTCAAGACCTTGGCAGCCTCATACTGTCCTCTTGGAATAGTGTCAATTCCCCCACGGAAAATTTCTGCAAAGTAAGCTGCATAGTTGAGAACAAAGGCAATAATAGCTGCAGGAAGGCGATCTAAACGAATCCCAATACTTGGGAGCACATAATAGATAAAAATCAGTTGCAAGAGTAAGGGGGTTCCTCGCATAACCCAGATGTAAATGTTAATCAGATAATGGAGGGGCTTCCAATGGACTTGCAAGGCAAAGGCAATCAAAACGCCCAAGGGAATCGAAAATAGCAAGACCAGTGCAAAGACCTGTACAGTCGTGCTCGCACCATTCAGTAAACTCGGTAATATCTCAAATAAATAAGACATACTGCACCTCCTAAAAGTAATTGTTCCTATTATAGCATGAATAAACAAGATTACCAAGTATTTTTGTAAAAAGATTCTACCATATACAAATAAAAACCGTAGCTATCAAAAGAGATAAACTACAGTTCTATATGTTTAAACATTCTTACAATCTCTCAAACAGTTCTTGCATTTGCACATCATCTGGAACCAGTTTTAAGTAAGTGTGAGCATGGACTTTTGCTTCTTCAAAATGTCCCAATTCACGCAAGAGATAGATATAGTGTTCCAGAAATTCTGGATTGTCCTTCAAATCTCCTGTCAACTCTTGATAATGCTCATAAGCAGTATCCAAATCGTCCATTTCTTGATAAGAACGAGCAATCATCCACTTGGTCAAAAGATTTTCTGGCTCCTCACTCTGCAAGTCTAGAATATCCTCATAACGCTCCTGCTCCAGATAAATAGTGGCTAAACGAAGCAAGATTTCTTCTGTATCCTCAGCGTCTTCTTTTGCAGTAAGGAGATAATTTTCTGCACCACTAGCATCATGCAATTCATAAGAAAATTGTGAAGCAGCTAGCAAGAGGCGAGTTTCAAAGGGATTTTTCTCTAATCCTTGCTTAGCGATACGCAGGGCTTCTTGAACTTGATGTTCCTTATGTAAAGCCTGACTGTACCCATACTCATAGCCTTCAAAGTCAGGAGAAATGGTATCAAGCTGCTTAAAGTAGAGGGTGGCTTTTTGATATTCTTCTTGATCAAAATAAAGACTGGCCAACTCAAAAGCTGTTAAGTCATCGTATTCTAACTCCAGGGCTTTTTCTAAAAACTCAGTAGCCGTTTCAAATTTCCCTAACTGAGCATAGGCAAAGCCAATTCGTTGATAGGTGGAAATGCCCGTTTGCTCATAAATCGAGCGATTATCTAACTGGGCATAGGCTTGAATAGCCGCTTGGTAATTTTCCAACTCACTATCCAACTCTGCCAAACCCAATATCAAGAGAGAATCCTCTGAGTAGGTCAAGGCCTCCAATAATTTCTCACGTGCCACATCTGTCAAACCTTCCAGCTGGTAAAGGTCTGCCTTCAGAGCCAAAGACGAGACATACCAGTCACTGTCAGCTTGGATTTCCTCAAGATAGGTAAAGGCTTCTTCTATTTGACCATCCTCGCTAGCAATTGCAGCTAGATTAAGATGAACCTCTGGAAAATCCTCTACAATTTTCAGGTAAATTTCCTTGGCCTGAGGATAGAAACCAATCCCTTCAAGATAAGTTGCCAACTCATACAGAAGATCACTTGAATCATTTTCTAAAGCTTTGGCGAAATAATGCTCAGCCTTAGTTAAATCTTGCTCCTCCAAAGCCTGTAACATCTGTTGACTATTGTTCACTCTTGACTTCCTCACCCTCTAATTCATATAGACCACTGACTACCTTATACCATTCGAAAATGGCTGAAATGACAACCTTAGCAGAGGCATAAACCGGAATACCAAGTAAAACTCCCCAGATACCAAACATAGATCCTGAAGTTAACAAAACAAAGAGAACATTAATAGGATGGATGTTTAATTGACTTCCCAAAATCAATGGAGAGACAAAACGGCCTTCAATAGTTTGTTCTACAATAAAGACAATCACTACTTTCAAAAGCATGACTGGACCAGCAATCAAACCCAATACTAGGGCAGGAAGCATGGCTAGAAAGCTACCAAGATAAGGGACCAGATTTAAAATACCAGCAGTAACCCCCAGCGTAACCGCATAGCGTAGACCAATAATCTTGAAGAAGATGATAAACATTACTGCTACAATAATAGCCACTGTCACTTGCCCTCGAACATAGTTGGACAACTGTTGATTCACATCTGATAGAACTTGTCCAACAGGTTCCTTCAATTTTCTTGGAATGAATTGGGTCAAATAGTTACGCAAGCCTTTCCCATCACGCAAGAGATAAAAGAGCATGAAAGGAACGATAATCAAGGCAACAATCACTTGAGAAGCTCCGCTAATAAAGGCACTCACCCAGTTGACTGCCTGAGATGAAACCTTACTTGCCAAAACTGTAGCCTGGCTAGAAAAATTGGTCAAAACTTGCTCTAATTGAGGTCTGAAATCATCTGGCAGGTGCTGGGCTACCAATCCATTAACAATCCTATCTATATCTTCTAAGTAAACAGGAACGTTTCTTGCAAAGGTCAAAACCTGACGTTGCAGATTTGGAATGGCGACTGCCAAGCCCCAAATGATAAAGAGAGCGATGATAACAAAGACAATAGTGATAGCTATAACACGATTAACCTTATGCTTCTCCATCCAATCAACAATAGGATTCAACAAATAATATAACAAACCAGACAAAATGACTGGCAACATCACAACTGCTAAAAAGTCTAAAACAGGTGAAAATAGAAAACTAATCTTACTTAAAATAAAAAGATTCAGTCCCAATAATAAGGTTACTAAAAATACCGTAATTGCCTTGTTATCTAAAAACCACTTGAAAAACCAAGATAGGCTAAAATGTTTCTCTTTTTGCTCCATAAATACTTCCTTTCTATTGTCCTCTCATTATACCATTTTTGAAACAAAATAACTCTTTTTTAAAGTGCTTACATCTAATTGGATATCTTTAATTTACTTGTTTTTGTGATATAATAGTCTTATCTTTACACAGAGGTATAGTAATGAAAGAAACTGTTTATTTTGGAACTTATACACGTCGTACTTCTCAAGGGATTTACAAGGCAGACTTTGATACAGAAACTGGTCAGCTTTCAAATCTAGAACTTTTTGCAGCTGAGCCAAGTCCAACCTACCTTGCCTTTGACCAGCACCAACATTTATACACTGTTGGTAGCCAAGACGATAAGGGGGGAATTGCAGCCTATCAAACTGACGGGACTGTGTTAAATCATGTTGTTGAAGAAGGAGCTCCCCACTGTTATGTTGCTGTCGATGAAAAGCGTGATTTGGTTTACGCAGCCAACTATCACAAGGGACAAGTCCTTGTTTATAAACGCCAGGAAGATGGTAGTCTTCTACTTAGTGATATGGATCAACACAGTGGCCAAGGTCCACATGAAAATCAAGCTTCCCCCCATGTTCACTATACAGATTTAACACCTGACCACTATCTAGTGACCTGCGACTTGGGAACTGACCAAGTCATCACCTATGACCTCGATCAAGAAGGAAAATTATCTAAGCTCTATACCTATCACAGCAAGCCAGGAGCAGGCTCACGCCATATCATTTTCCATAACCACTATAAAATCGCTTATCTCATTTGTGAACTCAATAGTACTATCGAAGTTTTAATCTACGATGGCGTTGGCGAATTTGTACGTATGCAGGTTATTTCAACTTTACCAGAAGCTTACGAAGGCTTTAATGGAACCGCTGCTATTCATCTCTCTAAAGACGGTAAATACCTCTACGCTTCTAACCGTGGCCATGATTCTATCGCAGTATATACCATCCTTGCGGACGGTAGCTTAGAGTTATTAGAAATCGTTCCAACGCATGGTCAGACTCCACGTGATTTTGATTTGACACCCGACCAAAAATTTCTCATTGTTGTCCATCAAGACTCTGACAATGCAACTGTCTTTAAACGTAATTGTGACAATGGTCGTCTAGCAGAACTCTCCAACGACTTCCATGTTCCCGAAGCAGTCTGCATCCGTTTTGCTCCTTAAAACACCATAAAAAATGAACTTGGTATTTTCAAGTTCATTTTTTCTTATAGTCTATTTCCGACATTAATACGGTTAATGGCACGTTGCAAAGCAATCTTAGCACGACGTTCTTGGTCAATCAAATGTTTGTCTTGTGCTTCTTCAATTGCACGTTCTGCACGAAGTTTGGCACGTTCTGCACGACTGATATCGATATCACGAGCACGTTCTGCAGAGTCAGCGACGATTGTGATCATATCATTGGCAATTTCAATAACGCCACCGTTTACTGCAATCCAGTTCACGTGATCTTTATCATCGATACATTTTACCTTTACTTCATCAACTGCTAAAACCGCAATCATATTTTCATGTCGTGGCAAGATCCCCATCTCACCATCCAGAGTTCGAACCGATACATAGCTGGCATGGTGATCATAGACGAGACCATCTGGTGTCACGATCTGGACAGTTAACTGAGCCATAGGTCACCTCTTAAAATCCCATTTTTTCAGCTTTTGCAATCACATCTTCGATAGAACCTACACCACGGAAGGCATCTTCTGGCAAGTGGTCGTATTTACCATCAAGGATTTCCTTAAAGCCACGTACAGTTTCAGCAACTGGAACATAAGAACCTGGCTGACCAGTAAATTGTTCCGCAACGTTGAAGTTTTGTGACAAGAAGAACTGGATACGACGGGCGCGAGCAACCAAGGTCTTTTCTTCATCAGAAAGCTCATCCATACCAAGGATAGCAATGATATCTTGCAATTCATGGTAACGTTGAAGGACACGTTTTACTTCAGCAGCAACTGCATAGTGCTCTTCTCCAACGATTTCAGGTGCCAAGGCACGTGAGCTTGAAGCAAGTGGGTCAACGGCTGGGTAGATACCCAATTGTACCAACTTACGTTCCAAGTTTGTTGTTGAATCCAAGTGAGCGAAGGCTGTTGCTGGCGCTGGGTCAGTATAGTCATCCGCTGGCACATAGATAGCCTGGATAGAGGTTACAGAACCCTTCTTGGTTGATGTGATACGTTCTTGCAATTGACCCATTTCCGTAGCAAGTGTTGGTTGGTAACCAACGGCTGATGGCATACGACCCAAAAGGGCAGATACTTCTGAACCAGCCTGAGTGAAACGGAAGATATTATCGATAAAGAGAAGCACGTCTTGGCCTTCCACATCACGGAAGTATTCAGCGATTGTCAAACCAGTAAGGGCAACACGCATACGTGCTCCTGGTGGCTCATTCATCTGACCAAAGACCATGGCTGTTTTCTCGATAACGCCTGATTCTTTCATTTCCCAGTAAAGGTCATTCCCCTCACGAGTACGTTCCCCAACACCAGTAAATACTGAAATACCACCGTGCTCTTGGGCAATGTTGTGAATCAATTCTTGGATTAAGACGGTTTTACCAACTCCGGCACCACCGAAAAGTCCAACTTTACCACCTTTAAGGTAAGGGGCAAGAAGGTCAATAACCTTGATCCCTGTTTCAAGGATTTCAGAAGAGGTAGACAACTCATCAAAAGTTGGAGCTTTTTTATGAATTGGCTGACGCTCTGCGTCTTCTGTAAAAGGAGCTTCCAAATCAATGGTATCTCCCAAAACGTTGAAGACACGTCCCAAAGTTTCTTTACCTACTGGTACAGAGATTGGACGACCCGTGTCCAATACTTCCATTCCACGAGTCAACCCATCTGTTGATTCCATGGCGATAGTACGAACCATACCATCTCCTAACTCCAAGGCTACTTCAAGGACGATTTTTGTTTTTCTTTCGTCATTTTTGTAGACGACAAGTGCATTGTTAATCTCAGGAAGTTTTTCCCCTGCTGCAAACAAAACGTCTACAACGGGACCGATAACCTGAGCAATTTTACCTGAACTCATCTCCTTCTCCTATTCTATATAAGATACTGTCGGTTCCTAGCTCAACTAGGTCCTAAGTTCATTTTCATACGAGCTGGACTAGAGCCTATTCTAAGGCACTAGCACCTGCTACGATTTCTGTAATTTCTTGTGTAATCGCCGCCTGTCTGGCACGGTTATACTGAATTGTCAAATCATTGATGACTTTCTTAGCATTATCTGTCGCTGTTTGCATGGCTGTCATACCCGCAGCATTCTCAGCTGTCTTGGCATCGATAATGGCACCGTAAATCATACTTTCTGCAAACTTAGGCAACAACTGCTCCAGAATTTCTTCTCGGCTGGTTTCCAATTCAAAAGTCAAGCTGTACTCTTCATCCGCTTCATTTGGATCCAAGTCAACAATCGGAAGCATTTGTTCCACACGCATTTGACTGGTTAGCGTATTGACATGGTGGTTGTAGCAAACATAAAGCTCATCAAAGAGTTCATTTTGGTACATTTCAACAGTTTTTGAAATAATCTTACGAACTTGATCAAAGCTAGGTTGGTCTGCCAAGCCACGTAATTCATAAAGTGGTTGAATACCGCGAGCCTTAAAGAAATCAGCTCCCATCCCACCGATACAGATCATTTCAAAACCTTTACCGTCTGGGTGGTATTCTTCTTTCAACTCCATAACAGCTTTCAAAATAGAGGAATTATAACCTCCAACCAAACCGCGGTCTGAAGTGATAACGATATAGCCTGTCTTCTTCACAGAACGGCTAATCAACATCGGATTAGTTGAAGCACCAGCTCCATTACCATGAAGGATATCTGTCAAAAGTTTACGCACTTTCTGAGCGTAAACTTGGAAGTTGCGAGCAGCTTCTTCAGAACGACCTAGCTTAGCAGCCGATACCATTTGCATGGCATTAGTGATTTGACTCGTATTTTTTGTTGAGGCGATTTTTGTTTTAATATCATTTAGAGATACTGCCATCTGACACCTCTATTCTTATTGGAAGCTAGATTGATTGAGAAACTCTGTAATCGCAGCATCCAAGACTGCTTCTTCTGGCAAGTCTTTTGTATCACGAATGGTTTCCAAAATCTCTGGATGTTGAGCATCAAAGAAGGTATGGAACTCTTCCTCGAAACGAACAATATCATCTACTGGAACAGTATCCAAGAAACCATGTGTCAAAGCATAAAGAATGGTTACTTGTTTCTCAACAGGTAATGGTTTGTGAACAGGTTGTTTCAAGACCTCAACGGTACGACGTCCACGGTTCAACTTAGCCTGTGTTGCTGCGTCCAAGTCAGAACCAAACTTAGTAAAGGCTTCCAACTCACGGTATGAAGCAAGGTCGATACGAAGTGTACCAGCAACCTTCTTCATGGCTTTGATTTGTGCAGAACCACCTACACGAGATACAGATGAACCCGCATCGATGGCTGGACGAATACCTGCATTGAAGAGGCCATCGCCAAGGAAGATTTGTCCATCAGTGATAGAAATCACGTTGGTTGCGATATAGGCTGAGATATCTCCTGCTTGTGTCTCGATAAATGGTAGGGCTGTAATTGATCCACCACCAAGTTCATCAGAAACTTTAGCTGAGCGCTCAAGCAAACGGCTGTGGAGATAGAAAACATCCCCTGGGAAGGCTTCACGACCTGGAGGACGACGAAGCAAGAGCGATAGTTCACGATAAGCTACCGCTTGTTTTGATAGATCATCGTATACAATCAAAACATGCTTACCTTGATACATAAATTCTTCCGCCATAGCAACCCCAGTATAAGGAGCTAGGAAGAGCAATGGAGATGGTTGTGAAGCAGAGGCTGTCACAACGATTGTGTAGTCCAAGGCACCGTACTGACGAAGTGTTTCTACTTGCGTACGAACTGTTGATTCTTTTTGTCCAATCGCGACGTAGATACAGATCATATCTTGATCTTTTTGGTTCAAGATTGTATCAATCGCAATGGTTGTTTTCCCTGTCTGACGGTCACCGATAATCAACTCACGTTGACCACGACCAATCGGTACAAGGGCGTCAATAGCTTTCAAACCAGTTTGCAATGGTTCTGAAACAGACTTACGTTGCATAACACCAGGAGCTGGTGCTTCTACTGGACGAGTTTTATCAGTGTGGATTTCTCCAAGACCGTCAACTGGACGACCAAGCGGATCCACAACACGACCAATCAGACTTTCACCTACAGGGACTTCCATGATTTTCCCTGTACGGCGGATTGTATCGCCTTCACGGATATCTGTAAAGTCACCTAGGATGATAATACCAACGTCTGTTGACTCCAAGTTTTGAGCCATACCATAAGAGCCGTTTTCAAAATTCAACAACTCTCCACTCATGACATTTTCAAGGCCATGAGCACGCGCGATACCGTCCCCGATATAGGTTACAACACCTGTTTCAGTCACATCAAAATTGGGTTTGAAATTTTCAATTTGTTGCTTAATTAAAGCGCTGATTTCTTGTGCGTTAATTGCCAAAAGAACACCACTTTCTATTTCAAATTTTCTTTAACAACTTTAAGTTGTTGTTTAATACTCACATCAATTGTCTTGTGATTGGCAAAAATGACAAAACCACCAATGAGACTTTCATCGATTTGTTCTTTTACACTCCTTACTTTCAGAGACATTTTTTTCTCAATCAAAGGGAGCAAACGAGTCTTCTGTTCATCAGTTAGAGGATGAGCAGACGTAATCGTCACTTCAAATCGATTTGTTTCTTTTTCAAGTCGGTTCAAGCAATCTACAAGCACATCATAAAAAAGATTTGCTCTGTGATTGTAGGCCAGAACCTGGATAAAGTTTTGTAATAAAGGCGACACAGAATCTTGGAAAAAAGCAATTGTTTTTTCCTTATCCGACTCGTCTACTGCCACTTGTTTTAAAAAAGAAGGCAGACCTGTTTTTTCAACAACTTGCTTGATTTGAGTCAAGTCTGAAAAGATACGGTCTTCTTCTCCTTTTTCAAGTACCAATTGGACAAAAGGCATGCTGTATTTTTCAATTACCTTTACTGTTTTCTTGTCCATTAAGCTTCTCCTAGCTGATCGATATACTGATCAATGAGTGCTTTATGGGCATGACTGTCAAGGTTTTGTGAGATGATTTTACCAGCTAAGCTGATGGTCAAATCTGCGACCTCACCCTTAACACTCTGTAAAGCTTCTACTTTATTTTGAGCAATTTCTTGATTGGCTTTTTCTTTTAAGTGTCCTGCTTCTAGTTTAGCATCTGCTAAGATATTAGCCTTACTTTGCTCAGCTGTTTCCTTTGCATTTTCAATGATTGTCTTAGCTTCTTTACGGCTACCAGCCAATTCATCTTCGCGTTTTTGAGCCAATACTTCTGCTTTTTGACGGGCTTCTTCAGCTCTGTCAATATCTGAAGCAATTTTTTCAGCTCTTTCTTCGAAAATGCCTGTAATATTAGACCATGCAAATTTTTTAATCAAGACTAGCAAAAGAATAAAAGAGCCAGTGATTAAAATAAAATTACCAATTAATTCACCTACTGTTACGTGCATCAGTTACTCCTTTCTATTCCTCTTCAATATTAATCTTATTCCCTAAATACACAGATGTCAAAAGAGTAAAAACATAAGCTTGGATGCAGGAAATAAAGACAGAAAATGCAGTCCAAGCCAAATTAGCTCCAAAGGCTACTGGATACCAATAAATAGCTTGGTGGGAAAGAAGAAGTAACAAACTCGTCATGACCTCTCCTGCAAAGATATTCCCAAAAATCCGCAAAGCCAAAGATAAGAAGTTTGTAAATTCTTCCAAGATATTCATCGGTATGACAAAAACAGGACTCATAAAAGATTTTATACTTTTTTTAAATCCACGACGACGAACGCTTTCTATATGTGTCAACAAAATGACAAGAAAAGATAAGGTTAAGTCATACTGTAAATTAGCGGTTGGCGAACTCCACCAGTTAGTCCCATCGATCGTTTGAAGCTTTGTCATTAAGCCAAGGTTATTGGCAATCACCATGAAAAGGAATAAACAAAGGAAAAAGAGTGAGTAATCTTTCATGTAGCGCGAACCAATGTTAGGTTCTGTAAATCCAATAACAAAGTCATAGACATACTCAAGTACATTTTGCTTTCCTTTGGGTTTCAAGGTCATATTGCGGCTTGCCCAATAAATAAAGACAAAAATAACTCCCACAATCAACAAAGTCATGGCTAACATAGTCAGATTGAAGATAACAGGACCAATAGAGATGATTGGATTAATACTTTCTTCCATCTAAAATCCTCCCTTTTCTTCTCGTTCCATGTATTTATTTGATAATAAATGAGAAGACAAGAGTTACAAAGAAAGTTCCTTCAATAAAGGCAACACCTAAAAACATCAAACTACGAAACTCAGAAAGCATATCTGGTTGGCGTGCTACTGATTTAAACAGTCCATTCATCAATAAACCTTCACCGACAGATACGCCCATACAGGCAATACATAAGCCTAAAAATGTTAAATTCATAACAAATTCTCCTTTAAAATAAAATTTACTTACTTAGTGTAGTCCTAAAATTTAAATTTGTCAACTTTTAACCGCTATTGGAAGCGTTTAATAAAAATTATTTCCATTTTGCTAAATTTCAAGTTCAAGTTAGCCATCCAGAAGTCTTCTCTGGGTGACTTGTAGTCCAAGCATTTTTTAGGATAGTTGTTAATCCACTTTTCGATGAATGCGACTTCTTTGGGAGTCATTTTCTTGGTTCCCTTAGGTAACCATCTACGAATGAACCTGTTGTGATTCTCATTAGTTCCCCTTTCCCAAGAGGCATAGGGGTGCGCATAATAAATGTGCTCCTCAGAAAATACATCAGACAAGCGATTGAATTCCGTTCCATTATCTGCCGTGATGGAAAGAATCTTGTGTTGTTTTAAGATGAGTTTTAGAGCCTGATTGACCACCTCAGCACTTTTATTTGGAATCAATCGGATGATCTGATGTCTACTCTTTCGATCCGTCAAGACAAGCAAGCAGTAGTTTTTCGCTCTCGTAAGTAGAACCGTATCAATCTCATAATGCCCATTCTCCAAGCGAAGATTGATAGCTTCAGGCCGCTGTGCGATGGATTGACCAGCAGGTTTAAAGTTGGTGCTGGCCTGTTTCTTAAGCGCTTTTCCTTTTCTAGGGTAAGGCAAATCCTGCTTGCTTAACCCCAATTTTCCATGATGAATCCAATAGTAAATGGTTGAAATTCCCACGTTAACCCCTTTAGCCATCACCATCATTTCAGGCGAAAATTTTTGGTTATGATAGTGGAGAATCTTTTCCTTTAGTTCCTTGGTCAAGCTTGATTTCTTGACCGAGCGCTTGCGATTGTTTTCATAAGACTGTTGAGCGTAGTCGGCAGAATAAACCTCTTTGAAGCGCCCTTTTCCAAGACATTGTCGGACTGTCCCACGCTTGATTTCAGTGTGGATAGTTTGAGGAGCTTTTCCAAGTAGAGAGGCAACTTCTCTATTTGATTTTCCTTCTTTTTTCCATCTTTCGATTAAGCGACGGCTATCGATTGTCAAATGTTTACCTTTTGTAGTATAATTGTCTTGCATTTCTGTGCCTTTCTTGTGTTTGTGGTTGAACAACAAGTATAACACAGAGGTGTTTTCTTATGCCTACAAGAGCTTTCATTATTTCCATTTTCTTTTGGATTTCACTCTATTCTGAAAAACTTGTGTATATTTACTGAAGCTAGCAAGTCTTACCTGTAAATTTAATGAAAGCAACACAAAATCCGAGAGGGGAATCTCGGATTAATAGATAGAGAGTTTTTAGTTTAAATAAATTGTTTAAAATATCAACAACATCACTTCTTTTCTTAACCTGATAAGTCTTGATTCCTAATTTTGGGGCTACGATTATATTGTCCTCAATATCGTCTAGAAAGACACAATTTCTAGGTTATAACTGGTATTTATCGATAGTTACTCATATACATCAGTCCACCTCCATACTTATGTGCGAGCCTCTCTTTGTATTATACCTCCATACTCACCTTACAGATTCTTTTGGTAATAATATCTTTGCCTAATGTAGAGATAGTCTTGCAAAGAAAAAACTTCCTTGTAGCCATGTTTCTGATAAAAGTCCGGTGCCTGGAACTGGTAAGTATTGACAAAGGCAAAACAACAATTTCGATTCTTAGCTTCACTTTCTGCCTGTTGCAATAGTTTTGAACCGATTCCTTGCCCTCGCAGTTCCTCTTTTACAAACAAATACTCGATTTCTAGCCAATTTCCAAAAGTCTCTGCTATCAAACCTGCCAGGAGATTGCCCTTTTCATCTTCGACATAAAGATTAAGTGGCTCACTTTCAGCCTCTTCTCTTTTTGAACGGTTATAAACACGAATCAGATTCCCTATTTCTTGCGATTTATGTGATTCCTTATTTTCCAATCTAATGAAATGAAATAAAACATGCGCAAATCGATTAAGGAATTTAATCTAATTTCTAACAATGTCTTAGAAATCAAAGTGTACTATTTTAACTTCAATGCACTATACATCTAATACTCAATGAAAATCAAAGAGCAAACTAGGAAACTAGCCGCAGGTTGCTCAAAACACTGTTTTGAGGTTGTAGATAGAACTGACGAAGTCAGCTCAAAACATGGTTTTGAGGTTGTAGATGAAACTGACGAAGTCAGCTCAAAACATGGTTTTGAGGTTGTAGATGAAACTGACGAAGTCAGCTCAAAACATGGTTTTGAGGTTGTAGATGAAACTGACGAAGTCAGCTCAAAACATGGTTTTGAGGTTGTAGATGAAACTGACAAAGTCAGTAACCATACATACGGCAAGGCGACGCTGACGTGGTTTGAAGAGATTTTCGAAGAGTAGCAAAATGGAAAAAGGAGTGAGTGAAGCACATCGCCTCCCCACTCCTTTTTCTGTTTTTAGGCTGTTTTTTCAACCTTCAAGATTTTTACATCATAGCTACCAACAGGCGTTTCAATGGTTGCTGTATCACCTGTTTTCTTGCCAATCAAGGCCTGCCCAATTGGGCTTTCATTTGAAACCTTACCTGCAAAGGCATCCGCACCAGCTGAACCTACGATAATATAAACTTCTTCTTCGTCCTCACCAATTTCTTGGATGGTGACTGTTTTACCAATCGCTACTTCGTCCTGGGCAACTGCGTCGCTATTGACGATTTCAGCATAGCGGATTTTTGTTTCTAAGCTAGAGATTTGTCCTTCGACAAAGGCTTGTTCATCCTTAGCTGCTTCGTACTCACTGTTTTCTGAAAGATCACCGTATGAACGGGCAATCTTAATGCGTTCTACCACTTCTGGTCGACGAACCAATTTCAATTCTTCTAATTCTTTTTCAAGTTTCTCCTTTTCCTCAAGGGTCATAGGATATGTTTTTTCTGCCATTTTTCTCAACTTTCTTCTGATAATATTTTCTAAAGAAAATTATGTGAAGTATCACATAATTTTAGTTTGTTTAGTTTAATTTGCTGTTGACATGTTCAGCGACATTGCGGTCGTGGTCTTCTTGATTGTTAGCATAGTAGACCTTGCCTTCTGTGACATCTGCTACAAAGTAGAGGTTATCGCTCTTAGTTTGATTGATGCTTGACTCAATCGCATCCAGACTTGGACTATCGACTGGACCAGGCATGAGACCTACATTTTTATAAACATTATAAGGTGAATCAATGTCGGTATCAATCGCAACATCCTCAGCTAGACTGATATTTTGCCCCAGTTTTCCTTGGGCATACAAGATTGCAATATTACTTTGAAGTGGCATATCACGATTTAAACGATTGTAGAATACACCTGCAATGAGCTTACGATCTTCTGTCTTGGCACCTTCTTTTTCGACCAAGGAAGCAATGGTCAACAACTCATTGATAGTCAAGTTTTTAGATTTGATAGTACTATAGTAAGGAGATAGGTTCTTATCCATAGCAGCTAACATCTCATCAATCAAGCTCTCAATAGTTGTGCTTTCCTTGATAGAGTATGTAGCTGGGAAAAGGTATCCTTCCAAACGATAACGCGCACCGCTGTCTTTTACAGGCAAACTTTCCAGTAAAGTAGGATATTTCGCTACTGCTTGACTGATAAACGTCTCATCTTGAACTTTAGCCAAGAAAGCCTCCGCTGTCAAAGACTCTTTGAAGTCACCTTGCAATTGACCCACAGTTTGAGCAATCTGATCCAAGGTATAACCTTCTGGAATTGTCAAAGTCGCAAGTACAGGTTCTTGCGGTTCATCTGTTCCACCTTTTTGCAACTCTTTGAGTAAGTCTTCTGTACTCATACTCTTTTGCAAATTGTAGTAACCTGCTTTCAAGTCGGTATAATTTTTATACTTGGCATAAAAACTAAAAATCAGACCATGCTTTACCAAACCAGCTTTTTCAAGCGTCGTACCGATTTCTTGAACGTTTGAACCTTCTGGAATTCCAACCGTCACATATTTCTTAGAATTAGCATCGATAGGTAACAAAGAATCTAGCACGTACTGGTAACCAAAGTAACCACCTGCTGAGAGCAAGGCAAGGAATACAAGGAATGAAATCACAAAAGCTTTCACATGTGACTTCTTCTCTTTCTTAGGTTTAACGGGTTTTGCTCCTTCTCTACGGCTACGACGTGATGTATCGCTGATGATATCCACTGTTTCTGTAGCAGGCGTAGGTGTTTCTGGACCTGCTTGTTCTGCTTTTTTCTCTGCCGTCGTATAGGAAACAGCTACCCTTGTTGGGGTTTCATTGTATTCTCTTTCAAGTTTCTTAGGTCTAACAGGACCTGGACCTGGTCTTGATCCACTTTCTTCCGCTGGAGAAGAAGGTACATCTTGACTTGGATGACTTGGAACACCAGGAGTTTCTCTTTGAATCTCATCTGCTGGAGAAGCTGGTACACCTTGACTTGGGTGAGTAGGCACGGTAGGAGCTTTTCTCATAATCTCCTCTACCGTTGACAAGGAATCAGCCATGAGTTCTTCAGCTGAAGGTTCATTTGCAGGAGTGCGAACTACTGCCTCATCTTCTTTCAGAACTTCATCATAGCCTTTTACTTTTTCTAAATCTCTCAGAATCTGCTCTTTAAAGCTTAATTTCTCTTCTTCTCTTGACTTTTCACTCAAAAGTTTTTCCTCCTTGTTGATAATCCATAATATTATATCTTAAAAGTCCAAAAAAAGCAATCTATGATACTTTTCCTAACTTATTTTTTCATTTCCCAGACCATATCATACCATGTTTCCCCTGCAAAGGTTGACTGGGACTGGCCTTCGTTGACAAATCCATGTTTTTCATAATAGGCGATGAGATAGTCATGACAGGTTAGATTAATGCCATCTCTCTCATCTTCAAGAGCAACTTCTTTCAAGGCTGTCAGCAATTTCTGACCCAGTCCGAGTCCCTGTGCCTCCTTGGCAATAGACAGACAGGTCACAGAGATATAACCACCAGGCTCATGACTATAGTCTTTTATTTCTTCTGTAAAAGACTGGTCTTGCAGATGGCGGTGCAGGCCAACTGGTCCTTCGATATAACCCATGATTCTTCCTTCTTTTTCAGCAACCAGAAAAGAGGTCTGAATTTCTCTCAAATGTGCTTCAAAGACAGAAGGAGGAATGGCTTCTTCGACCGAAAAATTTTCAAATTCAAGTTCAACAATCCGATCCAAATCTTCTAATCTTGCTTGTCTGATTTTCATTGTTCCTCCAGATAAAAGGGATTAAACCAAATCATACTATAGCCCTGGCTAGTTGCATAGAGCAAAGTTGCTTCTTCATCAACAAAACCGTTCATTTCAAAATAGGAAAGCAGCTCATCAGGACTCTCCAAACGAATCCCTTTGTAATCCAGATCAACTGCCACCTCTTTCAAGGCTGCAAGAAGAAGTGTTCCCAAGCCCTGTCTCTGATGGTCAGACTCGATGACTAAAGAATGTACTTTTAGATATTGCGGATTGTCTGACTGGGGACTTGATAAAATATAGCCTAAAAGTTGATTTTCATCCCTAGCTAGAAGAAAGGTATCCGCACACTTACGGATACTTTCTTCTAAAATATGGGAAAGTTGCTGCTTTTCAGCTGGAAAAGACGAGGTCTGAAGTGCCCCTATCTCAGGCAAATCAGACTTGCTTGCCTGAATGATCTTAATTGGAATTTCCATGGGAACATCCTATTGAACATTGCTTGTCAAGTTAGACAAGAGACGCTCAAATGAGTATTCATAGGTTTGGATGTCTCCTGCTCCCATAAAGACGTAAACAGCATTGTCATGGTCTAGGAGCGGAGAAACATTTTCAACAGTAATCACTTGGTGTTTTTTGTTGATTTTGTTGGCTAGGTCTTCTACCTTAACGTCACCATGATCTACTTCACGAGCCGAGCCATAAATTTGCGCTAGATAAACAGCATCTGCTTGGTTTAAAGCATGGGCAAAGTCGTCCAACAAGGCAATGGTTCTTGTAAAGGTATGCGGTTGAAAGACTGCTACAATTTCCTTGCTTGGGTATTTCTGACGAGCCGCATCCAAGGTCGCAATAATTTCTGTTGGATGATGGGCAAAGTCATCGATAATCACTGTATCATTGACAATTTTCTCAGTGAAACGACGTTTAACACCGGAAAATGTTTTCAAGTGCTCACGCACCAAGTTCAAATCAAATCCTGCTGTGTAAAGAAGACCAATAACGGCTGTCGCATTCATGATATTGTGACGACCAAAGGTTGGAATGTGGAATTGCCCCAAGTTTTGTCCACGGAAATGAACGGTGAAGGTTGAACCAGTTGTTGAACGAATAAGATCACTAGCTACAAAGTCATTGCCTTCAGCTTCAAAACCATAATAATAAATTGGTGCATCAGACGTAATCTTACGCAATTCAGCATCTTCACCATAGACAAAAAGACCCTTGGTGATTTGTTTGGCATAGTCGTTAAAGGCATTGAAAACATCCTCGAGACTTGTGAAATAATCTGGATGGTCAAAGTCAATGTTGGTGATAATAGAGTATTCTGGGTGGTAAGGCATGAAGTGACGCTCATATTCGTCAGATTCAAAGACAAAATATTTGGCATTGGCCGAACCACGACCTGTCCCATCTCCAATCAAGAAGCTGGTATCTGTAATGTGAGACAAGACATGAGACAACATACCTGTCGTTGAAGTTTTTCCATGTGCTCCTGCTACTCCCATGCTAACAAAGTCACGCATAAAGCTACCTAGAAACTCATGGTAACGTTTATAGCTGATACCATTTTGGTCCGCATAGGCAATTTCGACGTTGTTATCTGGACGAAAGGCATTTCCAGCGATAATTTCCATATCACCGTCTAGATTCTTTTCATCAAAAGGAAGAATGGTAATTCCTGCCTGCTCAAGACCGCGTTGGGTAAAGTAGTACTTTTCAACATCTGATCCCTGAACCTTGTGCCCCATCTGGTGCAACATCAAGGCCAAGGCACTCATCCCTGATCCCTTAATTCCGATAAAATGATATGTCTTTGACATGTTTTCTCCCCTATTCTGTCATTCTGGTCAGATTCAACTCTTGGGCAACCCGACGTTCTTGTTCTGTTTGTTTACTTTTTTTATTGTAGATTTGGCTCTTCTTTAGAAAATCATAATTGTTTTTCTTTGGAGCAGGTGCTGACACTTCTTCATTCTTGGTAGGGATAGAATGAACTTCTTCCGCCAAGATATAATGAGACTGGGTCAATTTTTGGCTATATTTGACAAATTCACCAGGATTTTCCTTTTGGAAAGGAGTTGTCGGTTGATTGCCCTGTCTAACTAGACTGGGCTGAGAATGACGTCTCGCAAGGCTGAAATCCTGAGTTAGATAGTTAGCAGAGCGTTTCTTTTTCAAGTCTGCACGCGCTTCTTCACGCGCCACCTCCGCATAGCTCTTTCCTTCTTTTTTAACCCCTAAAGGAGCTTTTTTAGGTTTCCCTACTTGCTTTTCAATCGGTTTTACTGGTTTTTCTTCAGCAATAGGAGCCCATTCTAAATAATTTTTATCTCGATACTCACCCTTGATATTACTGATCAGATCAGACTCATCATAGAGATTCATGACTGGCATTTCAGTCAACATGACCTCGTCATCTGACACCAATGGAAATCGTTCTTGTTTCATTTTCTATTTCCTTTCAACACTTCATTATAGCGTATTGTCTTGATTTTTCAAGTGCTGGCTTCAGAAATTCCCAAAATTTCTCTAATTTCTGCTAGGGTCAGACTACCACGTGACTCTGTGCCGTCCAATACTTGTGACACCAGATGTTTCTTTTGTTCTTGGAGTTCCTGAATTTTTTCTTCAATGGTTCCCTTGGTCACCAAGCGATAGACCTCAACCGTTTCTTCCTGACCCATCCGATGGGCACGGCCAATGGCTTGCGCTTCCACCGCAGGATTCCACCAAAGGTCAACCAAGATCACTGTATCTGCACCTGACAGGTTCAGACCGACCCCACCAGCCTTGAGGGAAATCAGAAAGGCATCTCTTTCTCCTTGATTAAAGGCCTTGGTCATGTCTTGTCTTTCCTTGGCTGGGGTTGAACCCGTAATTTTAAAGGAAGTCAGGCCCAAGTCTGACAGTTCTTGTTCAATTTTTTCCAACATTCCCTTGAACTGAGAGAAAATCAAGACACGGTGTCCGCCGTCTGCCACCTGTACCAGTAGGTCTCGGAGACTATCTAGTTTGCCGCTGGCTCCCTGATAATCTTCCATAAACAGGGCAGGAGTGTCACATATTTGACGCAAGCGCATCAAACCAGATAAAATTTCCACACGACTTCGCTGAAATTCCTGTTCTGACACTTGAGCCAGATGGTCTCGCATCTGTTGTAACTGGGCAAGGTAAATAGCCTTTTGCTGGTCTTCCAGTTCATTTTTATAAACCACCTCAATCAAGTCTGGCAATTCAGTCAGAACTTCTTCTTTCTTGCGTCGCATCACGAAAGGCTTGATAAACTGAGCCACTCGCTCTGCTGGCAATTTCATAAATTCTTTCTTGCTTGGCAAAAGTCCGGGCATGACGATTTGGAAAATAGACCACAACTCACCCAGATGGTTTTCAATCGGAGTTCCTGACAAGGCAAAGACCGACGGCACCACAAATTGTCTCAAGGTCTGGGCAATCTTGGTCTGGGCATTTTTCATGACCTGAGCCTCATCTAAGAAAAGGAAGTCAAAGGCCATCCCCTGATAAAACTCACTGTCCTGACGGAAGGTGGCATAGCTAGTCACATAGATTTGATGGCTCTCGGCAAGAATCTCCTCACGACTTGCTTTCAAACCATGAACAACAGCCACATCCAACTGTGGGGCAAATTTCTGAAACTCATCCGCCCAGTTGTAAATCAAACCCGACGGAGCGAGAATCAAGACTCGACTTTCTTTTGTCACTTGACTAGTCAAAAAAGCAATGGTCTGAAGGGTTTTCCCAAGTCCCATATCATCAGCCAAAATCCCACCAAAACCATAATGATGGAGCATCTGCAACCAGCCAATTCCCTTTTCCTGATAATCTCGCAAGTCAGCCTTGACCTGAGTTGCTTGCAAAGGAAAGTCCTCTGGATGCGTCAAATCCTGGGCCAGATTCTGGAATTCTTGTGAAAAAGAAACACGGTCTCGCCCTTCAAAGAGATGAGCTAAACTGTAGGCCAAGGATTTCCGAGCCTGCAAGGTCCCATCTTTTAATTCAAATTGCCCCAGTTCCTGTAGATTTTGGCGAATTTTCTTGGTTTCTTCATCGAAAAAGTAAACTTGATTAGACGAATCAATATAAAAATCCTGATTGGCAACCAAGGCCTGCATGGCTTGGTCGATTTCCTCCTGGGCAATATTTTGAAAATCAAACTGGATTTCCAAGAGACCTCCCTTGGAGGCAATCTGCACCTGAGGACTCGCTAGGCTATAAAGCTCTTCTAGTTTATCTGATAGGTCAACATGCCCGAGTTTTTCAAAGACTGGAATGATATCATGAAAAAAATGATAGACAGACTCCGCTTTTAAGGCCTGACGCCAAGATTGAAAATCGGCTTCAAAGCCCGCAGCCAAACAGACTTGGAAAATTCTTTCTTCTAAGTCCGCGTCACTTGAAAATGGTAATTCTTCTAGCTCTTGTCGGCTAGATACCTGTCTATTTCCATAATCAAACTGAATTTCTAAACGAATCCGATTATCTTCTTCCCTGTCAAAGTAAAAAGAGGGCGCAAAAGTTTTGATTTGTAGACGTTCTGGAGCTGAAACGGTGCCCATCTGGATAAAAAGAGTCAGACAGGAGGCCAATTTGTCTCGATCACTGCTATCAAATTGCAGGTATTTCTTTCCTTGTTGACCCACAGGTAACGCTTTAATTTCCTTGAGAAGACGCATCTGCTGGTCTGTTAAAAAATAAACCTGACCTTTATGGAAAAGTACTGCTCCCTGATAAAAGACATTGACCCTAGGACTCTCACTGATTTCCATTTCAAAATAGTCCGAGTATTCTGTTACTGTAAAGGCAAATAGATTGGCATCAGCATGCATATCCTGAAAAAGCAGGGTTTGGTAGCTATCCACTTGATGGTCAAATTGAAAATGGGGCAAGGCCATCAGTAAATTCACACCCTGCTCAAAAAAGGTCAGAGGGAAAAAGAGGTGCCGACCTTGGTTTTGGAAAAAGAGGTCTGGAACCAGCCCTTCCTCCGTTAGTCCGTGCAAGAAAGTCAAAAGTTCTTGGCTGGCATCATCAAAGGCTTCCCAAGAAAGAGACTCCTCATAAATCTTGCCAATCATATACGACTTTCTCTGCTCGACAATCCTTAAAAAAAGTGGAATATCCCGAATGACATAGTATTTTTGGCTATTGATTTGGCCGATTCTCAGAGTCCACAAGATATGATTGGTTCCTGCTTCCACCTGACCCACAGCTGATAACTCATAGGCGCATTCTGATTTTGGAGATAAAATTCGATTCAAAAACTTGCCACCCAAGGTCACCTTGGTTTCAACGGCCTCTTTTTCTTCATGACCTTCTTCCAGACTCCACAAGATTTCCTGACCACGCTCATCATTTTTCAGAAAATGCTCTAGCGCTGCCAAATGCACACAGTAGCCCCTCTTTTGAAAAGAATCACAGGCACAAAAAACCAAATCATCCTCTAAACTATAGCGCAGTTCTTCTTCTGCAACGCGAGCGTAGAGCCGATTGTTCTTTTCCTTGATGATATCAACCTTACCAGTTTCATAAAGGGCAACACCTTCGATACGAATTTTCCCCGGAATCAATTTAGCCATATTTTCACCTTTACCTTATCTTTTTATTATACCATATTTTCGCCTATGAAAATAGCCTTCTAGGAAGACTTTTCTCCTAGAAGGCTGGATTTTTAACGTTTGGCAAAAGTAGCCACAATCCGCTGACAGACTTCTTGCAACAGAGATTTGGGCATAGCTATATTGATGCGGGCATGGAGACTTCCTTCCTCTCCAAAATCCAAACCACGGTTGAGGATAACCTTGGCTTCATTTCTCAACAACTCTTGCAATGTTTCATCAGTCAGGTCATAGGCTGAAAAGTCAAGCCAAATCAAGTAGGTACCTTGCGGTTTCATGACCTTGATTTTAGTCTCTTTTCCAAATAGATCCACCACATAATTGATGTGGTCTTCAAAGACTTGCTTGAGTTCCTCTAGCCAATCTTTACCGTATCGATAGGCAGCTTCTGTCGCCAAATAACCCAAGCCTGAAATTTCATGCTGATTATTGGCCAACAGGCGTTTCTGGAAAGCCAGTCTCAACTTAGGATTTTCAATGACTGCATAGGAATTTTTTGTTCCAGCAATATTAAATGTTTTAGTGGCACTGCTCAAGACGATAGCAAAATTTTTGAAGGCAGGATTGATGGTATTGAAAGACTGGTGTTTGTGACCAAAGAGGGTCAAATCTTGGTGAATCTCATCCGAAACTAACAAAACACCGTGTTTTTGGCAAAGTTGGCCAATCTTCTCCAACACTTCTTTTTCCCAAACACGTCCACCAGGATTGTGAGGGTTGCAAAGAATATAGAGTTTAACCTCCTCTTCCACCAAATCCTTTTCAAGTTGGTCAAAGTCAATCTCAAACAGACCATCCTTTTCCACTAAGGAATTAGTAATCAATCTACGATTATTCAACTTGACACTGCGAGCAAAGGGTGGGTAGACAGGCGTGTTAATTAAAACCGCCTCGCCTTCTTTTGTAAAGGTTTGAATAGCTGTTG